>NZ_JBEJZY010000033.1:0-61967 GCF_040256935.1 Photorhabdus viridis | reverse complement strand
GAACTAACACAAGATTTAGCTCTGGTGACACCAGAACAGATCCGTGGCTTTATTAATAATTACCCTAATCTGCCACCAGCACGCTCTTTATCATCCCGTTTTATCAATGAGCTTGCACATCGTGAAGATTGGCGTGGGCTGCTGGCATTCAGCCCTACAGCACCGAAATCGATGACAAGCCGTTGTAATTACTATTTTGCCAAATGGGCGACAGGTGAAGAGCAGGTTGCCTGGCAGGGAGTGAAAGATATTTGGTTGAATGGTCGCTCTTTACCTGCCAGTTGCGATAAATTATTTGATGTCTGGCAGCAAGCGGGCTACTTATCGGCGGAATTGATATTACAGCGTATTAGCCTCGCATTAAAAGCGGGGAATACTTCGCTGGTCAGTTACCTCGCTAAACGATTGCCGCTGGGATACAAAAGTATCAGTGATGGCCTGATTAAGTTGCAGGATGATCCTGCTACCGTATCTGTTTTTGCTGATAATACCGGACCGACTGATTTTACCCGTGTCGCTACTTTAACGGCTTTCTCACTCCTTGCCCGTCAAGATCCGGATCAGGCAAGAGCGGTCATTCCATCAATTGCCAGAGCGCAAAAGATGAATGACAGCGAGCGCCAGCGGTTAAAAGATATTGTTGCCTGGCAGTTAATGGGTGATGTAAATGATGAGCAGGAGAAGTGGCGCGATGATGTGATCCGCGATAGCCAATCTGTTTCACTGCTTGAGCGTCGTGTTCGTCTGGCGTTGGG
Source organism: Photorhabdus viridis (assembly GCF_040256935.1). Taxonomy (NCBI): domain Bacteria; kingdom Pseudomonadati; phylum Pseudomonadota; class Gammaproteobacteria; order Enterobacterales; family Morganellaceae; genus Photorhabdus; species Photorhabdus viridis. The sequence goes on along the minus strand of NZ_JBEJZY010000033.1, from coordinate 61,212 downwards.
TCATGCAGATGAGTCTGGTTTGGCTCAGTGGATCAAATTGCTACCGTTAGCAAACCAGAACAAAGAGGAATGGCGTTATTGGCAAGCTAATCTTTTACTGGCGCAGGGTAATAAAATTGAAGGTGAGGCGATACTGCGTAAGTTGACAGAAGGTCGCGGTTTTTACCCAATGGTTGCTGCGCAAAAACTGAATATCCGTTATCCACTGACGATTAATACCGCAGAAAAACCAGATGCGACGATTGCTTCGATGTCCGAAGTGCAGAGAGTAAGGGAACTGATATATTGGCAAATGGATAATCTTGCCCGCATAGAGTGGAGTTATTTGGTTGCTAGCCAGAATAAATCAAAACAACAGCAGTTGGCACGTTATGCTTTTAATCAAAAATGGGCGGCTCTTAGTGTACAAGCGACAATAACCGGAAAAATGTGGGATTATCTTGAAGAGCGTTTTCCGTTGGCATGGCAGCAAGATTTCAGTCGTTTCACGTCAGATAAGGGCATTTCTCAAAGTTATGCGATGGCGATAGCCCGTCAGGAAAGCGCCTGGAATCCGCAAGCCAGTTCTCCAGTCGGCGCCATGGGTTTGATGCAGGTGATGCCGGGAACGGCGGCGGATACGGTTAAGCAAAATGGTATTCAGGGGTATGTAAACAGTAGCCAGTTGATGAATCCGCTGACGAATATCGAAATTGGCACGGCTTATCTCGAATCGGTTTATCAGCGTTTTGGTCATAATCGGATACTTGCCAGTGCCGCTTATAATGCAGGTCCGGCCCGTGTGGATCGTTGGTTATCTGACAGTGGCGGGCGGTTGGACGCGATAGCCTTTATTGAAAGCATTCCATTTGCCGAAACGCGCAGTTATGTCAAAAATGTTTTGGCTTATGATGTTTTCTACAGTAACTTTATCAGTAAGTCATCAAAGGTATTGACTAACGCAGAATGGCAAAGGCGATACTGATTTATGGCAAACTATGCTATGCTGCCGTACTAGTTAAATAGTATGTAACTGATTAATTATGACTCCAAATCATCTGACAGACCCGGCACTTTCGCCACAAGATAATGAAGATTGGCAATGCTTTGTGACGTTACTCCAACAGGCTTTTGCGCAAGAACTGCAACATCCGGTTTTGCAGTTATTATTGACGCCTGATGAGCGGGCAGCACTGGCTACAAGAGTCCGGATTATCAAAGAATTGATGAGTGGGCAAATGAGCCAACGTGAGCTGAAAAATGAACTTGGGGTTGGGATTGCGACTATCACTCGTGGCTCTAACAGCTTAAAGTCTGCTTCAAACGATGTGAAAGCGTGGTTAGAAAAGCAATTGCTGAAATAACAGGCCGCCGACTGCGGCCTAAGGTGAATGCCTGTTTAACGAGCGTTCAGTTCTTTATAAATTTCATGATGGACAGGCACTAAAGCGAGTATCAAGGCTTGATGGTACACACTGGTGCGAGTCAGGATACCATCAGTGAAAAAGCCAATCGCACCGCCTTTCTGTTTGATGTTATCAACACCGGTGAGGTAAGCCATTTCGTGGCCTAATTCACGCCCCTCGCGGATACCATCAAGAATTTTCTCTGGCAACATCAGGCTGGCAGAGCGGGATTCTCCACGAATTTGCTGATATTCCACCACCATCCAGGCAAATGTCATATCATCTTCAATACCTGCTTCCACACCTACCCAAAAGTCTGCTTCGGGGCGGACCTGCCTGGCAGCCATCACACGCTGACGGGCGCCGGTACGGGTTTCTGTGTTACCTATGGGTTGTTGTGGGACACTGCTGTCTACATTGATATCTTCGATCCGGTAAGCACCTGGTCCAAAAACGTCATCAAATGCGAGACTGATGGCTTTAATTTTGGCGGGGTTGGTGGTTGCAGCAATAACGTGATACATAATAGATAAGTTATCCTTTAAACTAATATTTACGCAGTATAACGGAAAATGAAAATGTTACAGGTATATCTTGTTCGTCATGGGGAGTCCGAATGGAATGCGGCACATCGTATCCAGGGACAATCTGACAGCCCTTTAACCGAAACCGGCGAATATCAGGCCAAATTAGTGGCGCAAAGAGTAAAATCTGAAAATATTACCCATATTATTACCAGTGACCTCGGGCGCACACGTCGCACTGCGGAAATCATTGCGGAGGTTTGCGGTTGTGAAGTTATTTTGGAGCCACGTTTGCGTGAATTGCACATGGGAGTGCTTGAGCGCAGAAATATTGATTCACTCACTTCAGAGGAAGAAAAGTGGCGTAAGAAAGTCCTTGATGGTACACCTGACTGGCGCATCCCTGAAGGCGAATCTATGGAGGAGCTCTCTGTGCGAATGAAGGCCGCGCTGGAGACTTGCCGTCACCTGCCTAGTGGTAGCCGACCGTTACTGGTCAGTCACGGAATCGCTTTGGGATGCTTAGTTAGCACGATATTGGGATTACCCGCACATGCTGAACGTCGTCTTCGTTTGCGTAATTGCTCTCTGTCCAGAGTGGATTATCAGCACAGCCCGTGGCTGGCATCAGGCTGGATTGTGGAAACGGCAGGCGATATCACACATCTTGATATGCCCGCATTGGATGAGTTACGGGGTTAGTGCTGGATAGGAATGAGATACTGAAATTCGACGATATGATTCGCTGCTTCCTTTTCCCGGTCATTAGTATTGGTGAGATAATAGCGTTCGATATCGTATCCTTTCCTGCGTGTCAGGTTTAGCATTGGCAAACAAATACCATAGACGGTGAACAGGAAATCCTGCAAGCCATCTTTGGTGCCATAGTAACTGAATGAGACATATTCTCCAGCTGGCAATGTAACAGGTTGGCTACCTGCCACATCAAACTGCGCATATTTGGGTTCTACTGCTGTCGTGTAGAACACTGTCTGCTCATCTTCTTTTTCTGGATTGAGAATGGCGTGGTGCAGTCCATAAAGCACAGGCGGTAACACTTCTGCATTTTGCAGATAGTATGTCCAGAAATTATGGCGCATTTCAGTACAAGAACTGGACCACTGTTCCAGCGTATAGGAACAAGTCTGTTCTATACCAACCAGCGGCTGTTCCTCCAGCGTGATATATGTTGCTTCGGGAATATGCCGCTTATCCAACAATATGGGGGGGCAAATACCGGCGGCACACCATTCCTCACTGAGCCGATAAAATGCCGGAGTTTTATTAAATTGTTTTTTAAATGCACGAGTGAAAGTTTGTTGGGAGTCAAACCGGTACTGTAAAGCAATATCCAGAATAGGACGGCTGGTTAAACGCAAAGCAACCGCTGCCCGCGATAACCTTCTGGCACGGATATAGGAGCCAATAGCCTGGCCGGTAACATCTTTAAACATACGTTGCAGGTGCCATTTAGAATAACCTGCTTTGGCTGCAACATTGTTGAGTGATAACGGTTGATCCAGATGATTATCTAACCAACGTAATAAATCACGAATGATGCTGGTTTGATCCATACATCTCCTTAGTCATTAAGACCAGAAAGAATAATATAATAGCCTATACCATTAGGCTATTTTGTTTGCTATTTGAACAGGCCCGCAAGTTAAGTGAAACGAATCATTCACACGTATTGTGTACGTTCTGGTTTCTGCGTGCTGTTCGTGTTCATAATTTATTGACAAGAGTAGCATTCAACAATAACTCTACTGGATATAAACACTAAGTGTAAGACAAGTATTCTATTTACAATAGGATACTTATTCATATTATTATTTCACTCATTACTTTATGAAATTATATTAATGATTAACTATTATTGTTGGTGGTATTACCACCCTGTTTGGTATTAGAGTGGTGAAATTTTAGGCTTAATTAATTAAGGTATGAGATTATATATGTTAAAAATCATAAAGATATTAGTAGCAACTACATTGTTGTTCGTACCTTTGGCTACTCAAGCTGAAGAAATTGGCTCGGTAGACACTGTTTTTAAATTTATCGGGCCAGATCACAAAATTGTAGTGGAAGCGTTTGATGATCCAGATGTTAAAAATGTGACTTGTTACCTGAGCAGAGCAAAAACAGGTGGAATAAAAGGGGGATTGGGGCTTGCAGAAGATACCGCTGATGCGGCTATTTCCTGCCAGCAAGTCGGATCCATTGAACTGACAGACAAGATTAAAAAGGGCGGTAAAAAGGGCCAGATTGTTTTCCAGAAACGCACTTCACTGGTGTTTAAAAAACTTCAGGTTGTTCGTTTTTACGATGTAAACCGTAATGCATTAGTCTATCTGACTTATTCTGACAAAATGATTGATGGTTCACCAAAGAATGCGATCAGTGCTGTACCCATTATGCCGTGGAAAGTTGCGGAAAACTAAGAGGCAGGATGGGGTTCCTCATGGATATCCCATCCTGTTATTTATTTTAGATATCTCGATAATTCACACTACACTTCTAAATCACCGCAGAAACGATAACCTTCGCCATGAATGGTGGCAATAATTTCCATCGTATCTGGGTTAGATTCGAAATGTTTACGGATACGCCGGATAGTCACATCAACAGTACGATCATGAGGTTTCAGCTCGCGGCCTGTCATCTTTTTCAGTAATTCTGCGCGAGTCTGGATCTTACCCGGATTTTCACAGAAATGAAGCATGGCGCGGAACTCACTGCGTGGCAATTTGTATTGCTCACCAGCTGGGCTGATCAGAGAACGGCTATTGATATCCAATTCCCAGCCATTGAATTTGTAGCTCTCAACCTGGCGTCGCTCCTCGGTGACAGCACTCAGATTCATGGTACGGGAAAGCAGGTTGCGGGCCCGAATAGTTAATTCTCGTGGGTTAAAGGGTTTGGTGATGTAATCATCCGCACCAATTTCCAACCCAAGGATCTTGTCTACCTCATTATCACGGCCGGTCAGGAACATCAAAGCAACGTTCGCTTGCTCACGCAATTCGCGGGCAAGTAACAAGCCATTTTTGCCTGGAAGATTAATATCCATAATCACCAGGTTAATGTCACTGTCTGACAGAATATGGTGCATTTCTGAACCATCGGTGGCTTCATAAACGATATACCCTTCAGCTTCGAAAATGCTTTTCAGGGTATTACGAGTGACAATTTCGTCTTCAACAATCAAAATGTGCGGGGTTTGCATGGTTGCTACCTAGAATCGCTTAAAATAAAATCAGAATGACTCAAACTACTCTTATCTCAGGATATTTACTGGTTATTGTTTGTCATCACTGAAATTATAGCTTAAGTCAGTAATAACATTTATTGATATGTTTTACACTGAAAGTAAAAGTTGTTTTTCCTTTGTGGGTATATACCCGAAAAAACTAGCTAAACAGTGTTATGTTAGTCTATTAACAGCAATATAACAGCTTGCAATGCATTTACCATCTAAAAAAACTACCTTTTATTGACGTACATCAAAATTGATTGTAGCACGTTAATATTATTTATATTTGTTATTTTATACCTTGTACTATGTCAGACAAATGACAAACTCCTGTTAACGCACTGAGCGTCATTGTGCAAAAAACAATCTATAATAAGCTTGCCGGCGAACAAAAATAACTGATTTTTATTAAAAGATAAAACGTATTGTTAATTTTGTTAAAAATAGATTTAACAACTACAATATTACGTTCAGTAAGATATATTTGTTGGTATCGATGACTATAAAATGAATTATTCCAATGGGAAAAATATCAAAAAAATAAGATCATTTAGATAAAACGTTTGACTTTGTGAGCGAATTCATTTAACCAATATAGGGTCGAACCAATTAAATGACAGACAGGAACCTATGCAAACTATCAGCCTGAAAACGACAATTATTATCACCACCGGAACTACAAGTTACGGGGCGGGCTGACGCATATATTAAAGATAGAGAGAAAAGCCCGCATCCAAATCAGATGCGGGCTTTTTTTTGGCGCTAAATCAGGAGAAAAATGTTAATGCGAGTGCTTAAATTTGGAGGAACTTCGGTCGCTAATTGCCAGCGTGTGCAGAGCGTCGCCGATATTGCAGAGAAAAAACTTTCTCAGGGAGGGGTTGCGTTAGTGCTTTCCGCCCCGGCAAAAATTACCAATCATTTAGTGGCGATGATAGAAAAAACTGTGGCTGGGCAAGATATTATTACCCATATACACGATGCAGAGCGGATCTTTGCTGATTTATTGCAGGGGTTAGCGCAAGCACAACCTGGTTTTGATTATGAGCGGTTAAAAATGGCGGTGGAGCAAGAATTTGCTCAATTGAAACAGGTTCTGCATGGTATTGGATTACTGGGTCAATGCCCGGACAGTATTAACGCTTCCCTGATTTGCCGTGGTGAAAAACTCTCTATCGCAATCATGGAGTCTGTATTGCAGGCACGTGGTCACAAAGTCACGGTAATTGATCCAGTAAAAAATCTGTTGGCACAAGGTCATTACCTTGAATCTACGGTAGATATTAATGAGTCTACCAAGCGCATTTCTTCTCTGAATATTCCTGACGACCATATTGTCCTGATGGCTGGATTTACTGCCGGCAATGATAAAGGGGAGTTGGTTGTCCTGGGGCGAAATGGTTCTGACTATTCTGCTGCTGTCTTGGCTGCTTGTTTGCGGGCTGAATGCTGCGAAATCTGGACGGATGTGGATGGCGTTTATACCTGTGATCCCAGAGTTGTACCGGATGCACGGCTATTAAAAGGCATGTCCTACCAAGAAGCGATGGAGCTCTCTTATTTCGGTGCTAAAGTGCTTCATCCACGGACTATCGCCCCGATTGCTCAATTCCAGATTCCTTGTTTGATTAAAAATACAGCCAATCCAGATGCGCCGGGAACACTTATTGGTGATGGGCAGAAAGATGAAAGTACGCCGGTGAAAGGGATTACCAATCTGAGCAATATGGCAATGATCAACGTATCAGGCCCTGGTATGAAGGGAATGGTTGGTATGGCCGCAAGGGTATTTGCTGTCATGTCCCGCAAAGGGATCTCTGTCGTGCTGATTACTCAGTCATCTTCAGAATACAGCATCAGCTTCTGTGTCCCTCAACGTGAATTGGAACGTGCTCGTCAGGCATTGAGTGAAGAATTCTATCTCGAACTGAAAGATGGCGTTCTTGATCCTCTGGATGTGATGGAAAATCTTTCCATTATCTCTGTTGTGGGTGATGGTATGCGTACCTTGCGTGGCATCTCTGCCCGTTTCTTTTCCGCATTGGCTCGCGGTAATATCAATATTGTCGCCATCGCACAGGGATCTTCTGAACGTTCTATCTCTGCGGTTATCGACAATGAAATGGCAACGACAGCGGTTCGTCTGTGCCATCAGATGTTATTTAATACCGATCAGGTGATCGAGCTCTTTGTTGTTGGTGTCGGTGGTGTTGGCAGCGTTTTGCTTGAGCAGATCCGTCGTCAGCAAACCTGGCTGAAACAAAAGCACATTGATTTACGGGTATGTGGCATCGCCAATTCACGCGCCATGCTAACGGAGATGAGAGGTATTTGTCTTGATAACTGGCAGCAGTGTTTATCAGAGGCCAAAGAGCCATTCAGTCTAAGCCGTCTGATCCGCCTGGAGAAAGAGTACCATTTGCTTAATCCGGTGATAGTCGATTGTACCTCCAGTCAGCAAATTGCTGACCAATATTCCAGTTTCCTGAGTGATGGTTTCAACGTGGTCACGCCGAATAAAAAAGCCAATACTTCGTCAATGGCTTATTATCGTCAGATCCGTAAGGCAGCAGAGAAATCTAAACGCAAATTTCTGTATGATACCAATGTGGGTGCAGGCCTACCGGTTATTGAGAACTTACAAAACCTGCTTAACGCGGGTGATGAACTGGTGCAGTTCAATGGTGTTCTTTCCGGCTCCCTCTCTTTCATTTTTGGTATGTTGGATGAAGGAATGTCATTATCTCAAGCGACTTTACTGGCGAAAGAGAAAGGCTATACCGAACCGGATCCTCGTGATGATCTCTCCGGTATGGATGTTGCCCGTAAGCTGTTGATCCTCGCCCGTGAATCAGGTTATGAACTTGAACTGGCGGATATTGATGTGGAGCCTGTACTGCCAGTCTCTTTTGATAGTAGAGGTAGTGTGGATACTTTCCTTGAACATTTACCCTTTCTTGATCACGTTTTCAGCCAGCGTGTGGCAGAAGCGAAGGAACAAGGAAAAGTGTTGCGCTATGTCGGCATGATTGAACATGGCCGGTGCAGAGTGAAAATCTCCGCAGTAGATGGCAATGATCCGCTTTTTAAAGTCAAAAATGGCGAAAATGCGCTGGCATTCTACACGCGTTACTACCAACCAATACCGTTGGTACTGCGGGGTTACGGGGCCGGTAATGATGTCACTGCCGCCGGTGTTTTTGCAGATATGCTGCGTACTTTATCCTGGAAACAGGGAGTTTAATTGTGGTTAAAGTCTATGCGCCCGCATCTATCGGGAACGTCAGTGTTGGGTTTGATGTGCTGGGAGCTGCGGTCTCTCCGGTTGATGGTACTTTATTAGGTGACTGTGTAACTGTCCGGGCCGCAGAGAGTTTTAGTTTGCGTAATGAAGGGCGGTTTGTCGGAAAGTTACCTGTAGAGCCGGAGTACAATATCGTTTATCAGTGCTGGCAGCTGTTCTGCCAGCATTTAGGTAAACAATTACCCGTGGAGATAACGCTGGAAAAGAATATGCCAATTGGTTCTGGTCTTGGCTCCAGTGCTTGTTCTGTTGTGGCGGGTTTGATGGCGCTGAACGAATTTACGGGGCATCCATTCAGTGAACACCAATTACTGGAAATGATGGGGCAACTGGAAGGGCGCATTTCCGGCAGCATTCACTATGATAACGTCGCTCCATGCTACCTCGGTGGTTTGCAATTGATTATGGAACAGGAGGACATTATCTGTCAGTCGGTGCCGTCATTTGATGAGTGGCTATGGGTGATGGCCTATCCGGGAATCAAAGTTTGCACTGCGGAAGCCAGAGCCATTTTACCGGAAAAATATTCGAAACAGGATGTTATCGACCACGGACGTTTTCTGGCTGGTTTTATTCATGCCTGCTATACACGGCAGCCAGAATTGGCAGCCAGATTGATGAAAGATGTGATTGCTGAACCGTATCGGACGCAACTGCTCCCGGGTTTTACTGAGGCTCGTGAGGCAGCAAAAGCGATAGGTGCGTTGACCTGTGGTATTTCTGGTTCTGGCCCGACGTTGTTTTCCATTTGTAATGATATGACTACCGCGGAGAAAATGGCTCAGTGGCTGCAACAGCATTATGTTCAGAATGATGAAGGTTTTGTACACATTTGCCGTCTGGATCTCGCAGGCGCACGACAGATAGGGTAACGGAACAGATGAAACTGTATAACTTAAAAGACAACAGCGAGCAGGTGAGTTTTGCACAGGCGGTAAAGCAGGGATTAGGCAAACAGCAAGGGCTTTTCTTTCCGCAAGACTTACCGGAATTTAACCGTGAAGAAATTGCTCAACTACTGAAACTGGATTTTGTTACCCGCAGCAGCCATATTCTTTCGGCGTTTATTGGTGATGAGATTCCGCCAGAACAACTGGCGGCACGGGTTAAGAGCGCTTTTACTTTCCCTGCGCCGGCGGCAAAAGTGGAAGATGATGTTGCAACACTGGAATTGTTCCACGGCCCGACTCTGGCATTTAAAGATTTTGGTGGTCGTTTTATGGCGCAGATGCTGGCACAGGTTGCTGGTGAGCAGCCTGTGACTATCTTGACCGCGACTTCCGGCGATACCGGTGCAGCGGTAGCACACGCCTTTTATGGGTTGAACAATGTACAGGTAGTGATCCTTTATCCGCAGGGAAAAATCAGCCCGTTACAGGAAAAACTGTTCTGTACATTGGGCGGTAATATTCATACGGTGGCGATTGATGGTGATTTCGATGATTGCCAGGCACTGGTTAAACAAGCGTTTGATGATAATGCGTTAAAACAGGCTCTGTATCTCAATTCAGCTAACTCAATTAACATCAGCCGCTTGTTGGCGCAGATTTGCTATTACTTTGAGGCGGTTGCTCAATTACCAGAAGATAAACGTGAACAACTGGTTATCTCTGTACCAAGTGGGAATTTTGGTGATTTGACTGCGGGTTTATTGGCGAAATCAATGGGGCTGCCGGTAAAACGCTTTATCGCTGCGACTAATGTTAACGATACGGTTCCACGTTATCTGACCGATGGAAAATGGCTGCCTCATCAGACAATTGCCACGCTTTCCAATGCAATGGATGTTAGTCAGCCAAACAACTGGCCGCGTATTGAAGAGCTGTTTTGTCGTAAATCCTGGCCGTTAAGTGAATTGGGCTATGGAGTAGTCAGTGATGAAGTGACTAAAGAGACGATTAAAGTGCTGGCTAAATTGGGTTATATCTCTGAACCTCATGCTGCCATCGCTTACCGTGTCCTGCGTGATCAGTTACAAGAAGATGAATACGGGCTGTTTCTTGGTACGGCTCACCCAGCGAAATTTAAAGAGAGTGTGGAACAAATTCTGGGTGAGGAATTACCCTTGCCGGAAGCACTGGCAGAACGGGCTGATTTAGCGTTGTTGTCCCATTATTTATCCGCAAATTTTGCTGAATTGCGAGCTTTCCTGATGGAAAGAGCACCTGAGTAATTAAGAAAATAAACGCCGTACAGATCGTGCGGCGCTTATATCAATAATAAAAGTTTTAATGTTGCTCCGGGCGTTTAAATACCAGCTCGTTCCCTTTGGATAACGACTCATCGAATGCGTAGCCATCCAGATTAAACTCCACCAGATGGTCAGCTTGGGTTAGCTTATTTTGAATAATAAACCGGCTCATCAGCCCACGGGCTTTTTTCGCATAAAAGCTGATGATTTTATATTTACCGTTTTTCTCATCAAGGAATACGGGTTTGATAATTTTACCGGCTAATTTTTTCATATTAACGGATTTGAAGTACTCATCAGAAGCCAGATTAACCAATATATTATCGCCTTGCTGCTCCAAGGCTTCATTGATCTTTTCAGTGATCAGATCTCCCCAGAAAGAATAGAGATCTTTACCGCGTTTATTTTCCAGTTTGATCCCCATTTCCAGCCGGTAAGGTTGCATCAGATCTAAAGGACGCAGCACACCGTAAAGACCAGACAGGATCCGCAGATGAGCCTGAGCAAAATCAAAATCCCTATCGGAAAAAACCTCAGCCTGCATACCGGTATAAACATCACCTTTAAATGCCAGAATAGCCTGACGTGCATTTTCTGGTGTGAAATCAGCATACCATTCGCCAAAACGGGCTGCATTCAGACCGGCAAGTTTATCGCTGATCCCCATCAAACTGGCAATTTTAGCAGGCGTCAGTTCTCGACAAATACTGATTAACTGCTTTGACTGATCGAGCAATTCTGGTTGGCTGTATTTTTCCGTGGCAAGCGGGCTTTCATAATCAAGGGTTTTGGCAGGTGAAATAGTAATAAGCATAACGTCATCCCGGTTGTTCAGATTGAGTTACTTTAACAAAAACTCAGATGAAAAGAACAATAACAACGATAGCGGAAACTACTTGGCAGTGTTCTATAGGTCGTGACGACAGATACAGAATCGAAAACGGTTGCGGGTGAGCGACTATGAATGATCGTTTTTACCGCCTTGCAGCAAGGTCTTAGAATGTTATTATCAATGGATGGCTCAGTAACAATGCCTCAATTTCACGCATAACGATGAGATATGACAAAATGACCGATAAATTAACTTCCCTGCGTAAACTGACAACAGTAGTAGCAGATACCGGGGATATTGCGGCGATGAAACTTTATCAGCCACAAGATGCTACAACTAACCCATCTCTAATCCTTAACGCTGCACAGATCCCTGAATACCGCAAACTCATTGATGAAGCTATTGCGTGGGCGCGTGAACAAAGTGATTCCCGTGAGCAGCAGATTGTGGATGCCAGCGATAAACTGGCTGTGAATATTGGTCTGGAAATTCTAAAACTGATCCCTGGCCGTATCTCTACCGAAGTGGATGCCCGTCTGTCTTATGACACCGAAAGCAGTGTCGCTAAAGCTAAACGCTTGATTAAGCTGTATAACGAGGCGGGTATCAGCAATGATCGTATTCTGATCAAACTTGCTTCAACTTGGCAAGGTATCCGTGCGGCTGAACAGTTAGAAAAAGCAGGTATTAACTGTAACCTGACTCTGCTGTTCTCTTTCGCTCAGGCCCGCGCTTGTGCAGAAGCAGGCGTTTACCTGATTTCTCCATTCGTTGGCCGTATTCTTGATTGGTATAAAGCGAACAGTGATCAGAAAGAGTACGCTCCACACGAAGATCCGGGCGTAGTTTCTGTGACAGAAATCTATCAATATTATAAAGAACATGGCTATGACACTGTTGTGATGGGCGCAAGTTTCCGTAATTCCGGTGAGATCCTGGAATTAGCGGGTTGTGACCGTTTAACTATTGCACCAGCACTGCTGAAAGAGCTGTCTGAAACTCAGGGTGAAGTTGAATGCAAGCTGGGTTATAACGGTGAAATTAAAGCGCACCCGGCGCCACTGAATGAAGCTCAGTTCTATTGGGGGCATCATCAGGATGCAATGGCTACAGAAAAACTGGCGGATGGTATCCGTAAATTTGCTGTAGATCAGGGCAAACTTGAGAAGATGATCGCTGATCTGCTGTAATTACAGGTTATAAGCTATTCTTTTTACTTTAAAGGCGGCATAATTAGTCGCCTTTTTGCCGTTAGTTAATTATGTATTATTGAGGTTTGTATGAATGAATTGCGCATTGGCCTGGTATCCGTCTCTGATCGTGCATCAAGCGGTGTTTATCAGGACAAAGGGATTCCGGCACTGGAAGAGTGGTTACAAAGTGCTATTACAACACCTTTCAGTATAGAAACTCGTCTAATCCCTGATGAACAGATTATCATTGAACAAACCCTGTGCGAGCTGGTGGATGAAATCGGCTGTCATCTGGTTTTGACTACCGGTGGAACCGGCCCCGCACGCCGTGATGTGACTCCTGATGCAACATTGGCTGTTGCAGATCGTGAAATGCCAGGCTATGGCGAACAGATGCGTCAGATCAGCCTAAAATTTGTTCCAACAGCAATCCTATCCCGCCAGGTTGGCGTTATCCGCAAACAAGCCCTTATTTTGAATTTACCAGGACAACCAAAAGCAATAGCAGAAACGTTGGAAGGTTTGAAAGACGAAAATGGCAATGTTCTGGTATCCGGCATTTTTGCCAGCGTGCCATATTGTATCCAATTGCTGGATGGCCCATATGTCGAAACCGATGATAAAATAGTTGCTACTTTTAGACCGAAAAGCGCTCGCCGCTGAATGAACTTATCAAGTCGCTTACTTCCTTGTTGATCACTTTAAATAAAGTTGTATAGAAGAGGTGATATCGCTTTATTACATTTCATTTTCTAATGCTTAAAAAATTAATGGGGAAGTTCCGTGGTCGCCAAAATTGATTTCGGGAAAACAGCACTGGATTATGTAATACATCGTGAGGGATTTCCTCCTGCTCTGTTGGTTCGCCTTAAACCCTATAGGGTTGAAATAGTTGGTCAAAAAATTCTGGACCTTGGAACAGGCTAGAGCCTTAGATATTAAGGCAAAAGTTTTTGTAGATTATAGGCTAGGAAAATTAATTTTATTGTCTCAGATAAATATTGTGAGTTTTGTGAATACGTTTGTCGATGTGACGGAACAGGACTGTATCGCTCAATTTTCTTCTATTTCATTTGATGCATTTGTTTTTGAATTGTGGGTAACCTTGTCGTATAGCGCTTCAATGTGCATCGTTGATTCTGAAACACTTCTTTACAAAAACCGGTTTTATGAAACGGTAACTGAAAATAAAATCTCAATAGCATTTATCACTAATTAATTGATTAATAATCGTATTTTAGATGATTTTATCGATCTTGCATCATTTCGGTAGTTTTATGCAAGTGATATGCCATTAGTGCTATTTAACAGCTTCAACGGTGTACTGGATGATATGATATCGGTTAATTTCTATCATGGAAAACATATCGCTTAAGGCATAGTTACCACTGAATTCAGAATGAGAAGTGTACTAACTATATAAATCTAAGAACAAAGCAGCTTGAGCCGTAGCGCTATAGTGCGGTTTAAAGCCGATTGAAAGCAACGACAGGCTGCCCGAATAGAGAGAATCATTTGTCATGGCAACATTAAAAATATTGACTATTCCAGATGAACGACTGAGGCAAAAGTGTGTTGAAGTTGCAAATGTTGAAGAGATCCAAGGTCTTATCGATGACATGCTTGATACCATGTATAGCACGGATAATGGAATCGGTTTGGCCGCACCGCAAGTTGGACGAAAAGAAGCGGTGGTGATCATTGACATTTCAACCAATCGAGATCAACCCTTGATTCTGGTTAACCCACAAATCGTTGAGAAAGAACGCAGTGTCATGGGGCAAGAAGGATGTTTGTCTGTCCCAGGATATTACGCTGATGTGGAAAGATTTGAAAAAGTGAAAGTTGAAGCGTTAAACCGGCATGGTGAGAAAATCACGGTGGAGAGTGAAGATTTCCTGGCTATTGTGATGCAACATGAAATTGATCATCTCCATGGCAAGATTTTTATTGATTACTTATCACCATTGAAAAGGCAAATGGCGTTGAAAAAAATTAAAAAATATCACAATAACAGAGCATCTTAACCGAATTTAAATCCAAAATAGTCAAGGGGCAGAACTGAAACGCCGATGTCATGTGGATGACGTTCCGGTAGTTGTGGTAAAACCCCTTGAATGATTAGCTTATTTCAAGCCGTCGGCGCGAGGACGTTTCACTATGTTATAATAGGCCGTTCTTCACCTCTCATGCGTCAGTACACCATTGTATAAGTGTACTGGATGGTGTACCGGTAAATCGAAAATAACCTAAAATTAAAATGTCTTAAAATGCACGAAAATAAAGAAACTGAAAAATACATAGAAAACATAGGAATACAAGAATCTCCATATAGATTATGGCAAGGCCGCTTCTCCGTTGCTCCAATGCTCGACTGGACAGATCGTCATTGCCGTTATTTTCATCGTTTATTGACTAAGCAAACGCTGTTATATACAGAAATGGTGACAACCGGGGCAATTATTCACGGTAAAGGCAATTATCTGGCATACAACAAAGAAGAAAACCCAATAGCATTACAACTGGGTGGCAGTGATCCACAAGCGCTGGCGCATTGTGCTCAAATCGCTCAGGAACGTGGCTATGATGAGATTAACCTGAATGTGGGTTGCCCTTCGGACCGGGTACAAAACGGTCGTTTTGGCGCTTGCCTGATGGGCGAAGCTGAACTGGTAGCGGATTGTGTTAAAGCAATGCAGGATGTGGTCAGTGTACCGGTTACGGTTAAAACTCGTATTGGTATTGATGAACAAGACAGCTACGAATTCCTGTGTGATTTTATTGATACGGTTGTGCAGCGCAGTGGTTGCAATATATTTACCATTCATGCACGCAAAGCCTGGCTTTCTGGTTTAAGCCCAAAAGAAAACCGTGAGATACCATCATTGGATTACCCGCGGGTTTATCAACTGAAAAAAGATTTCCCTCAACTGACAATTGCTATCAATGGCGGTATTAAATCGCTGGAAGAAGCAAAACAGCATCTGCAACATGTGGATGGGGTTATGGTCGGACGTGAGGCGTACCAGAACCCGTCTATTCTGGCACATGTTGATCATGAATTATTTGATTCTTCAATTCCGGTGGTCAATTCTGTTGAAGTCGTCAGAGCACTCTATCCTTATATAGAGCAAGAGCTTTCAAAAGGAACATATCTGGGGCACATCACCCGCCATATTTTAGGTATTTTTCAGGGGATTCCGGGCGCGCGTCAGTGGCGTCGTCATCTGAGTGAAAATGCTCATAAACGGGGGGCAGATATTTCCGTTGTGGAACAGGCGTTGGCAATGGTAACTGAGCGGATGTAATATCCGCTCGTTTTACCGTTAAGGGATCAGTAAACTTGATCCTTGAGTAGCCCGACTTTCCAACGTTTGATGCGCTCTTATCGCTTCACTCAGTGGGAATTTCTGGCTTTCTGGGACATCTACATTAATTTTGCCGCTGGTAATCAGATTGAATAGCTCTTTGCTGGCCTCATCTAACTCTTCGCGGGTCGAAATATAGCCGGCGATAGAAGGGCGGGTAACAAACAGTGAGCCTTTCTGATTTAAAATCCCCAAATCAACACCCGTAACTGGCCCAGATGCATTACCAAAACTAACCATCAAACCGTGGCGTTTCAGGCAGTCCAATGAGTTTAGCCAAGTGGATTTACCGACGGAGTCATAAACTACACCCACTTTTTCACCGTTGGTTATTTCATAAACTCGCTCAACAATATTTTCACGGTTATAGTTAATAACTTGCCATGCACCCGCATCTTTAGCGCGTTGGACTTTCTCATCGGAGCCAACCGTTCCGATAAGTTTTGCACCCAAGGCTTTTGCCCATTGGCAAGCAATCAGTCCAACGCCACCAGCGGCGGCATGAAACAAAAAGGGTTCGTCTGGTTGAATCTTGTAGGTACGGCGCAAAAGATAGTAAACCGTTAACCCTTTCAAAAAAGAAGCGGCAGCTTGCTCGAAGGAGATGGCATCCGGTAGAACAGCAACTTTACTTTCCGGGACATTATGCACTTCACTGTAAGCACCCAAAATTGATTGCGCATAAACCACACGGTCACCCACTTTTATGGAGGTTACAGCAGAACCCACTTTGCTGACTACGCCTGCGGCCTCTGTACCCAGACCGCTTGGCAGGCGAGCCAGTGGATATAGCCCGCTACGGATATAAGTATCAATATAGTTGATTCCAATAGCTCTATTTTCTACTTGTACTTCATCTTCAGCAGGTGCTGCGGGTGTGAATTCACAATACTTAAGGACTTCAGGGCCGCCGATTGCGGAAAATTCGATATGCTTTGCCATGACTCAACCTCGTAAATGTAGGGATGAATGTTTGTACGTAGTAGTTGAACTGATTGTAAACGGGCTTTAATGTGTCAGGAATAATTACAAACTATATGTAATTACTCAAGGCACTTCATAGCGTATACTCGTGCGTCGTTACAGATTTATCAGTAGATTATTGCAGGATTCATGGCGGGAAAAAAATCAACTCACAACAAAATGGCTGAACCAAAAGATCGCCAAATGGAAGGACTGAAGCTTCCGCCACACTCTTTGGAAGCGGAGCAATCAGTGTTAGGTGGTTTAATGCTGGATAACGAGCGTTGGGATAATGTTTCCGAGCGAGTCACCAGCAATGATTTTTTCAGCCGTCCACACCGACGTATTTTTTCTGAAATGCAGCGGTTGCTGGAGATGGGCAACCCCATCGACCTGATTACGTTATCTGAATCTCTTGAGCAGAGTGGAGATTTGAACAATGTAGGCGGCTTTGCTTATCTGGCCGAATTATCCAAAAATACGCCAAGTGCAGCTAACATTAATGCTTATGCGGATATTGTCCGCGAACGTGCTGTTGTCCGCGATATGATCGCCGTAGCAAATGAAATTGCGGATGCAGGTTACGATCCTCAGGGACGGAGCAGCGAAGAATTATTGGATCTTGCTGAATCGCGGGTATTCCAGATCGCAGAAAACCGTGCCAGTAAAGATGAAGGACCAAAAGGGATAGAACGTATCCTTGAGGAAACCGTCGAACGCATTGAGCAACTCTATCAGCGTCCTCATGATGGCGTAACAGGTGTTTCTACCGGTTATCAGGATCTGGATAAGAAAACCGCAGGGTTACAAAAATCAGATCTGATCATCGTAGCCGCTCGTCCTTCTATGGGTAAAACCACTTTCGCCATGAACCTGTGTGAAAACGCCGCCATGATGCAGGACAAACCTGTCCTGATCTTCAGTCTTGAAATGCCTGGCAACCAGATCATGATGCGTATGTTGGCATCTCTTTCTCGGGTAGATCAAACCCGTATCCGTACAGGTCAACTTGATGATGAGGATTGGGCGCGGATCTCCAGTACGATGGGGATATTGCTGGAAAAACGCAATATGTATATTGATGACTCTTCCGGCCTGACACCAACCGAAGTGCGTTCCCGTGCCCGGCGTGTTTTCCGTGAAAATGGCGGATTGAGCCTCATTATGATTGATTACCTGCAATTAATGCGGGTTCCATCTTTATCTGATAACCGTACTTTGGAAATTGCAGAAATTTCCCGTTCACTCAAAGCGTTGGCTAAAGAACTTCAGGTGCCGGTAGTTGCACTTTCTCAGCTCAACCGTAGCCTTGAACAACGGGCGGATAAGCGCCCGGTTAACTCTGATTTACGTGAATCCGGCTCTATTGAGCAGGATGCCGACCTGATTATGTTTATCTATCGTGACGAGGTTTACCATGAGAGCAGCGACATGAAAGGTGTGGCTGAAATCATTCTTGGTAAGCAGCGTAACGGTCCAATCGGTACAGTTCGCCTGACGTTTAATGGTCAGTGGTCGCGGTTTGATAACTACGCCGGCCCGAGTTATGACGACGAATAAGTATTAACCACCAGAGAATTAATCAATAAAGGAATAAAATGAAAGCGGCAACCGCAGTTATTGACCGCCGCGCTCTGCGACATAACCTGCAACGGGTAAGGACTCTCGCCCCTAAAAGCAATCTTATTGCAGTTGTGAAAGCAAACGCTTATGGCCACGGTTTACTGGAGACAGCACATACGCTGGGAGACGCCGATTGTTTCGGTGTAGCGCGAATTGGTGAAGCATTGACGTTACGCCACGGTGGTATTGTCAAACCAATTCTGTTATTGGAAGGATTCTTTGATGCGTCTGACCTGCCTGTACTGGTAGCCAATCAGATTGATACGGTGGTGCACAGCGTTGAGCAATTGGAAGCACTGGAGCAGGCTGAATTATCTCATCCGATAAAAGTGTGGATGAAATTGGATAGCGGAATGCATCGCCTTGGTGTTCGGCCAGAAGATGCGGAAGCTTTCTATGAACGGCTAAGTCGCTGCCAAAATGTACGGCAACCAGTCAATATTGTCAGCCATTTCAGCAGAGCTGATGAACCCACCGTAGACACAACCCGCCAGCAGATTGCTTGTTTTCAGGCTTTCTGTGCTAACAAACCGGGAGAAAAGTCTATTGATGCGTCGGGGGGGATCCTATTGTGGCCGGAAGCCCATCAGAACTGGGTGCGCCCTGGGATTATGATGTATGGTGTATCGCCATTGCCAGATAAAACGGCGGCGGATTTTAACCTGATCCCCGCGATGACATTAAAATCGAGTTTGATTGCGGTTCGTAAACACAAAGCCGGTGAATCAGTCGGTTATGGTGGAACTTGGGTTAGTGAACAGGATACCTGGCTTGGTGTTGTGGCTATTGGTTATGGCGATGGCTATCCGCGCAGTGCTCCCTCAGGAACGCCAATACTTGTTAATGGGCGTGAAGTGCCGATTGTCGGCCGTGTTTCAATGGATATGATATCTATTGATTTGGGGCCGGATGCGACAGATAAAGTCGGTGATGAAGTGGTTCTCTGGGGGGATGTGCTGCCAGTGGAACGGGTTGCTGAATGCACGGGTATCATTACTTACGAGCTGATGACTAAACTCACATCCCGAGTTGCAATGGAATATCTGGACGAATGATGCTATAGGCTATATTGTTTGTTGAATAATGATTGACAAGGAGTATAGCCTGATGTTTCAGAATGTTGATATTTATGCCGGTGATCCTATTCTTTCGCTGGCTGAAGAATTTAAAAAAGATCCTCGTGCGGAAAAAATTAATCTAAGCATTGGGCTGTATTACGATGAGCAAGGTGTGACTCCGCAATTGCAGGCTGTGGCTACCGCCGAAGAGCAACTTCGTGCGATGTCACAGACTGCCTCTCTTTATCTGCCAATGGAAGGGCTGCAATCATATCGTCTTGCTGTTCAAGAACTGCTATTTGGTAAAGATCATCCCATGTTGCAACAACAGCGGGTAGCGACAATTCAAGCGTTAGGTGGTTCTGGTGGTCTGAAAGTTGGTGCTGATTTTCTGCATCGGTATTTTCCTGATTCAGAAGTGTGGTGCAGTGATCCAACCTGGGAAAACCACGCGGCTATTTTTACGGGTGCTGGTGTGAAGGTGAACTATTACCCTTATTTTGATGAACAGACCAAAGGGGTAAAATTCAGTGAAATGCTGGAAACGTTCAGAAAATTGCCGGCAAAAAGCATAGTTTTGATGCATCCTTGTTGCCATAACCCAACGGGATCGGATCTGACAAATGATCAATGGGATCAGGTTGTTCAGATTGTTGAAGAAAGAGAACTTCTGCCATTTCTTGATATTGCGTATCAGGGGCTTGCGGATGGCATGGAAGCAGATGCTTATGCCATTCGCGCTATGGCGACAGCCGGTTTGCCTTTCTTGGTGAGCAACTCCTTCTCCAAGATATTTTCTATGTATGGTGAACGCGTTGGTGGCTTGTCTGTTGTTTGTGATGATGCCCAGATCAAAGATCGGGTGCTTGGACAGTTGAAAGCGGGTGTGCGCCGTATTTATTCTAGCCCACCGAATTTTGGTGCACAGGTTGTGGCTAAAGTACTGACTGATCCGGCTTTAAAGGCACAGTGGTTGGGAGAGGTTGAACATATGCGCCTGCGTATTCTGGAAATGCGCACGGTGCTGGTGGATGTCCTGAAAACCGCATTGCCAGAGAAAAATTTTGATCACTTGTTGAAACAGCGCGGCATGTTCAGTTATACCGGCTTTAGTCAGCAGCAAGTGGATCGCCTGCGCAAAGAGTTTGCTGTTTATTTGGTCGGTAATGGACGTGTCTGTATGGCTGGGGTCAATTACCACAACGTTGAACGTATTGCTGAAACATTTGCAGCGGTAAATAAGTAATAGATTTTAATGTAAATGATCTGCTATTGATGATAACGATGGGCAGATTCGTAAAATAGCAGTACACCCCTCTTTAGAAGCGCACTATGTATGGTGCGCTTTTCTCTCTCTCTGATTTAACTTATTTTATTGATTTTTAATATTTTTATTGTGGTGTTTTTTCGGACTGCAATTATTGTTCAAACTAGTAACGAGTATCACTAATCTTAAATGGTGTTTATTATTACATAAATAATAATAATCATTCTTACTTGAGATAAATCTGTTTTTGTTCTAATTTGCTGTCTGCATATACAGTGATTATGTGTGCTTTTTATTTGATGAAAGAGGAGAATGAGATGAATGAGGGAGATAGAAAAGGCCATGACCGTGATATGCAAACGATAGAGAGCGTAGGCAGTAAAGGAGGAGATGGAGAGGCTCTCGCCAATCATGACACAATGACTGTGACATCAGGCGGCAAGTCTGATCGAGGATGGGGAGGTGGCAGTGGAAACTCAGGAGATCATGAACGGGTTGACCGTACAGGAAAAAATGGAGGGGTGAATCTATCCTTATTTCCAGAGGCTCAGGCATCGGCAGCTATCGGCGCTCAACCGATGAACATTTCTGTCATTGATGGGCTGTGGGGATTTACATTATTTCGAAAACAGATAGCCAGTGCTGTGAGTTCGACATTAACCCGATTGGGCAGTGTTGCATTAGACGCCGCACCTTATGTGGGACGTTTTGCTGGTGTGGCAGTAGGAGCTATGTGGCCTGGTGAATTGGGAATACCTGAAGATGAAAAGTTTAAAGCAGAACGGCAGAGGATGATTATTCAGGCAATACAAGCCAGTCAGGTCACAAAAACACCTGTATCCCAGTTAGCCACAATGTCCAGCGTGGTTACTGATATTCAAGTACAGGATGTCATTGAGAAAGATAAGCAGACATTGGCAATTGTTAGAACGCTAGCTAGAACTGTGAGTGTTCCTGTGGTTAAAGCGGTAAAAACTAAACGGCAGAATGTCTTCACCGCAAAAGTTGTTCCGAGTATGCCTCCAGTGCATATCAGAATAAGTGATCCTCCAAGAAGAAATATATTTATTAGTAGAAAAGAGGTAACACCAGTAGCTGATGTGCCGGTTAAACCATATACACCAGCACCGGTTAAAAATACAGTGGATGCTATCGTCCATTTTCCAGCGGGGTCAAATGCAGAACCGGTGTATGTTTCGGTGACGACAGTATTGAGTACGGCGGAAGCTAAAAAACAGGCGGCAGAGGCAAAGCAGCAACAAGAAAAGTGGGAGAAAGCACATCCTGTTGAAGCAGCGGAGCGGCGGCTTTATGAAGCAGAACAAGTATTCAAACCGCTTGATAAAATTTATCAGGAAAAGCTAAAGGTATTAAATCAGGTAAAAAATACGCCGGAAGGTAAAGCGCTGGCAGATCCTGTAAAAAATCCTCTTGTTTATACAAAGGATATTGAGATAGATGGGAAGAAACTTAAAGTAGAGATAAAAACGGATAACAAAAAAGGTTTGGATATTCTTTTAAAAGAAGGAATAAAAGCATACGTATCTGCTATGACGCTTTCAGATTTTAAGAAATTGCAGGGTATCAAAGATCCTAAAGAAGCTCAAATACAAACGAGTGCAGCACTTTTAAAAGCGATATACTATGAACGTTTTGGTCGTCGGTTGTTAGACGCTTGGAAGAAAATAAATCCAGCGCAAAATGAATTTAACATTGCAATGGAAAACCGCAAAAAAGCGGAACAGGCAAAAGTTGAGGCTGAGAAGCATCGGGATAAGGTAAAAGAAGAAAACAGGAAAAAGCGTAAAAGTGTTAAAGAGGCCAGTCATGATTATTATCCAGCTCCGAAGACTGAAGAAATTAAGGGGCTAGGTGAATTAAGAAGAGGTCCCCAAAAAACGCCAAAGCAGAATGGGGGTGGAAAGCGTAAACGATGGATTGGTGAAAAAGGCCGTAAAATTTACGAGTGGGATTCTCGGCATGGTGAACTTGAAGGTTACAGGGCTAGTGATGGTCAACATATAGGTGTTTTTGATCATAAAACAGGTAAACAATTAGCTGCTGCTGATCCAGAACGTAGTATTAAAAAATTTTTATGAGGTGAGTTATGGGATTAAAATTAAACATTGCATGGTATGATAGAAAAACGGAAGAGTTTATTGGCGAGGAATATTCTGGAGATCTGGGTGATGATGGTTCAGTAATAGAAAAACTAGGGCTTCCTATTGAAGATAATATTAATAATGGTGGGTTCGATGTAAAAAAAGAGTGGGAACCAACACTTGGGCCATATTTTAAAAATAAAATTGAAACAGATAAATATTGGTATCAAATATCATTTGACTACCGAGATAAATGGTAATGAGGCCGTAATTTAGTTATTCACTTAAACCTCGCTGTGGCGAGGTTTAAGGTTATTCTATCGTGATGTTTAAATGGCAATAAGTTCCAGATGTTTGCCTAAGGTATTTAACGCATTTGTTCTAATCGCAGCGTATATAGCTTGTTAGCGGATAATTCCGGCTATGGAATATATTTTTTAATGTGAAACAAATCAATTTTCCATGAAACGTGTTTCAAATGGTAAAAAACGATCCTGACTATTTCAAGGTATATCCAAACATTTGTTAGGTTTAGATAATATTTTGCTTATTACTTTGTTTTATTAAACATATTTCCAGAATGAGAGGCTGATTCATTATCAATATATTGGAATAAACTTTTTTCGGCAGGGTTTAACTTGATGGCAATCACATAAAACAGGGTTAAAACTCGGCAATCCATTCTTACGATCGTTCTCCCAACTTTATCATAAAACTAAAAAATCCCTCTTTACTGTTTTACATTTCGCACATAAAACAAACGTATGTTTAAAAACAAACAAGTGCTCAAAAATGACGAACCGGGAAAAACAAATATTGCAACTTCTGAGACAAGATCCATTAATTCCACAGCAGGAAATTGCCGATATTTTAGGTATAAGTCGCTCTGGTGTTGCTGGTCATATTATGAATTTAATGAATAAGGGATATATAAAAGGGAAAGGTTATATTTTATCTGATCATAATTATGTGGTGGCAGTTGGTTCTATTAATATGGATGTTTACGGTTATGCATCGGATAAACTTATTTATCAAGATTCTAACCCAGGGAAAATAAAATGTACCCCTGGTGGTGTAGGCAGAAATATTGCTCAAAATATCGCGTTATTAGGTAAAGAATGTCATCTTATTTCTGTTGTTGGCGATGATTTCTATGGTAACACTTTACTGGATCAGGCCAGATGCGCAGGTGTTAATATTGACTACTGCTATAAGCTTTATGGTGAAAATACCTCGACATATGTCTCCTTATTAGATGGCGGTGGTGAGATGTTGGTTGCCATCAATGACATGCATATTTTGGAAAAATTGACGCCATCGTTGTTAGCGAATCATTATGATCTTATTCAACATGCAGGCGTACTGGTTATTGATTGCAATTTATCCGAAGAAGCTTTGGTTTGGCTGTTGACTAATGCCGGAACAGTGCCGGTATTTGTGGATACAGTATCCGCATTTAAAGCACCTAAGATTAAAAACTGGCTTTCCTATATCCACACCTTAAAACCTAATTGTCTGGAGGCGGAAGCGCTTAGTGGAATGAAAATTACCCAACCTACCGATGTTCCGGCAGTGGCGCGGTGGTTTCACGATCAAGGTGTGCAGCGGTTAGTACTCAGCATGGGTGTAGAGGGGGTCTACTTTAGTGAAAGTAATGGTGTGGCAGGGTGGTTACTTCCCATCAGTATCAAGATTGTCAATGTAACAGGTGCCGGAGATGCCATGATGGCCGGATTGGTGAACTGCTGGTTAGAAGATATGACGCTGGCAGAGAGTGTCCGTTTTGCTCAAGGGTGTTCCGCGCTCACGCTCTCTTGTGAATTGACCAATAACCCAAATCTGTCAAATGGCAGTGTCCAAAAATTGTTGGAATTACAATTATGAAAAATCATGCTAGTAGCAATAAATATTTGGATATTTCCCCGGAAGTTACAGAGGCTTTAGAGAATAACCGACCGGTTGTGGCGTTAGAATCGACCATTATTGCTCATGGAATGCCTTACCCGCAAAATGTAAAGACTGCGCTACAAGTTGAGCAGAAAATCAGGGAAAATGGTGCTGTTCCTGCAACAATTGCTGTTATCAATGGGATGATGAAAGCAGGTCTGTCGCATGAAGAAATGGAGTTTTTGGCTAGAAAAGGTGATGAAATAACTAAAGTCAGCCGTCGTGATTTACCCTTTGTTATCGCGGCTGGAAAAAATGGCGCGACGACGGTGGCTTCTACCATGATTATTGCGGCAATGGCCGGGATTAGAATCTTCGCTACCGGCGGTATTGGCGGTGTGCACCGTGGGGCGGAACAGACTTTTGATATTTCTGCCGATTTACCAGAATTAGCGAAAACCAGTGTTGCGGTAGTCTGTGCTGGCGCTAAATCTATTTTGGATCTTGGCCTGACAACAGAATATCTTGAAACTCACGGTGTGCCACTGATTGGCTATCAGACTCATGCTTTACCGGCGTTTTTCTGTCGTACCAGCCCATTCCCCGTCAATATTCGTCTGGATTCTCCAGAACAGATAGCTCAAGCGATGGCAGCAAAATGGGAGACTGGACTACAGGGCGGTTTGGTAGTTGCCAATCCGATCCCTGAGCCATACGCCATGCCGGAAGCGGAGATCAATGTTGCTATCGAACAGGCAGTACGCGAATCTATAGAACAGAGAGTAAATGGAAAAGCGTGTACGCCGTTTTTGTTAGCTAGAGTCTCTGAGTTAACCGGGGGCAATAGCCTATCTTCCAATATTCAGTTAGTGCTCAATAACGCTGAACTGGCAGCGAAAATTGCTTGTTGTTATTGGCAAAGCCGTGGGTAAAACAACTGAGTTATAGCTTTGAGTCTTATCTTCAAGTGAGTTAATAAAGGAGATCTGTCTCAACGGCTTGAACAATCATTACAGAAAAAAGGGGCTTAAATCGCCCCTATTTGCCGATTATGCTTCTTTTTTCAATATAGGTTTCAAGAAACGTGCGGTATGTGATTTTTCACATTCCGCGACTTCTTCTGGCGTACCAGAAATCAGAACCTCACCGCCACCGCTTCCTCCTTCAGGACCAAGATCCACAATCCAGTCAGCGGTTTTAATCACATCAAGATTATGCTCAATAACCACAATGGTATTTCCTTGATCGCGTAGCTGATGCAAAACCGCCAATAATTGCTGAATATCAGCAAAATGCAGACCAGTTGTTGGTTCATCAAGAATATATAACGTCTGCCCAGTTCCACGTTTAGATAGCTCACGCGCCAGTTTTACCCGTTGTGCTTCACCACCTGACAACGTCGTTGCTGATTGCCCCAAACGGATATAAGAAAGACCGACATCTATCAGTGTTTGCAATTTGCGGGCCAGAGCAGGAACAGCATCAAAGAATTCACGGGCTTCTTCGATCGTCATATTCAGGACTTCATTGATATTCTTGCCTTTATATTTTACTTCCAGTGTTTCGCGGTTATAACGCTTACCTTTACACTGATCGCAGGGGACATAAATATCAGGCAAAAAGTGCATTTCTACTTTAATAACGCCATCACCCTGACAAGCTTCACAGCGTCCACCTTTAACGTTAAAGCTGAATCGTCCAGGTGTATAACCACGGGCGCGGGATTCAGGTACGCCTGCAAACAACTCACGGACTGGCGTGAATACACCAGTGTAAGTTGCGGGGTTAGAGCGGGGAGTTCGGCCAATCGGACTCTGGTCAATATCAATTACTTTATCGAAATGCTCCAGTCCTTGAATATCAATATAAGGCGCAGGATTGATATTGGTCGCGCCATTTAATTGGCGTTGTGCAATGGGGAACAGCGTATCATTTATTAGCGTCGATTTACCGGAGCCGGAGACCCCGGTAATACAAGTAAATAATCCGACCGGTAGGCTGAACGTCACATTTTTCAGGTTATTACCTTTCGCTCCGATCAGTTTCAGCACCTTTTTCGGATCTGCCGAGATACGCTTCTCTGGGATGGCAATTTCACGCTTTCCACTCAGGAATTGACCTGTTAGTGAATCTTTGCTCACCATAATGTCTTTAACTGAGCCTTCCGCGACGATTTCACCGCCATGTACACCTGCACCGGGGCCAATATCAATAATATGGTCGGCAGCGCGGATTGCATCCTCATCATGCTCAACCACAATCACAGTATTCCCCAGATTTCGCAAGTGGATCAGCGTTTCCAGCAGACGTTCATTATCCCGCTGATGTAACCCAATAGACGGTTCATCAAGTACATACATTACTCCCACCAAACCTGCGCCAATCTGGCTGGCAAGACGTATACGTTGAGCTTCGCCACCGGACAGTGTTTCGGCGGAACGGGAGAGCGTTAAATAATTCAGACCCACATTAACCAAAAATTTCAGACGGTCACGGATCTCTTTCAATACTTTTTCGGCAATTTGTGCGCGCTGACCACTGAGCTTGATATTTTGGAAGAAGTCCATTGCATGGCCGATGCTAAAATCTGAGATTTCCGGCAAAGTTGTATTCTCAATAAATACATAACGGGCTTCTTTGCGTAAACGGGTTCCGTGACAGGAAATACATGAGCGGTTGCTGATATATTTCGCCAGTTCCTCACGAACGGCAGTAGATTCTGTCTCTTTATAGCGGCGTTCCATATTATGCAGTACACCCTCAAACGGATGGTTGCGCACCGTGGTATCGCCACGGTCATTGGTGTATTTAAATTCAATGGATTGTTTACCGGAACCATATAACACCACTTTCTGAATACTGGCACTCAGAGAATTGAAAGGTGCTTCAATATCAAATTTATAATAGTTTGCCAATGAACACAGCATCTGGAAATAATAAAAATTACGGCGATCCCAACCCCGAATTGCCCCCCCTGCCAGAGAGATATCACCGTTCTGGATGACTCTGTCAGGATCAAAAAATTGCTGAATGCCTAAACCATCACAAGTTGGGCAGGCACCCGCTGGGTTGTTAAAAGAGAACAGGCGAGGTTCCAGCTCACTCATGCTATAGCCACATGCAGGACACGCGAAGTTAGCGGAGAAAATCAGTTCTTCAGCCTTATTGTCATCCATATCGGCGACAATGGCTGTGCCGCCTGAAAGCTCTAGCGCTGTTTCAAAAGATTCAGCCAGACGTTGGGCCAGATCGGTGCGAACTTTAAAGCGATCAATAACCACCTCAATGGTATGTTTTTTCTGTAATTCCAGTTTTGGGGGATCGGACAGATCACAGACTTCACCATCAATGCGTGCGCGGATATAGCCTTGGGCCGCCAGATTATCCAGCAGCTTAGAGTGTTCCCCTTTGCGCTCTTTGACGATTGGCGCCAGCAACATCAGGCGATTCCCTTCCGGCAGCGCCAGAACATTATCTACCATCTGGCTGACAGTCTGTGCTGCAAGTGGAACATCGTGATCAGGACAACGTGGTTCACCTACACGGGCAAACAGCAAACGCAGATAATCATGAATTTCAGTAATTGTTCCCACGGTTGAACGTGGGTTATGGGAAGTGGATTTTTGTTCAATGGAAATAGCCGGGGAAAGCCCTTCGATATGATCAACATCTGGTTTCTCCATCAGTGACAAAAACTGGCGCGCATAAGCTGAAAGCGATTCAACATAGCGACGCTGCCCTTCTGCATAAAGTGTATCGAATGCCAGAGAAGACTTACCTGAACCGGACAAACCCGTGATAACTATCAGCTTGTCTCGGGGAATTATCAGATTGATATTTTTGAGATTATGGGTGCGTGCGCCCCGAACTTCGATGTTATCCATGAACCATTTCCCAGATTATTCGTACGTGCATAACTAATAATAAGTGCGTTATTATTACACAGAGTTGACTGATTAGATATACAGTAGTTAAGTGAAATAATGCAATAAGTACATATAAAGTACGGTGAGCTTCGCAAAGTCCGTTCTAATGTGGTTGTGTTTCATTTTTAGCATCGCATGTTAAACTGCATTGCTTATAATTGTAGAAATTCATTTCATCAGGAGTATTCCCAATGGCCAGCAGAGGCGTAAACAAAGTTATTTTAATCGGCAACCTGGGGCAGGACCCAGAAGTCCGCTATATGCCAAACGGTGGCGCAGTGACTAACATTACTCTGGCGACTTCTGAAAGCTGGCGCGATAAACAGACCGGTGAGATGAAAGAAAAGACTGAATGGCACCGGGTTGTTTTATTCGGCAAACTGGCGGAAGTCGCGGGTGAATACCTGCGTAAAGGTTCACAGGTTTATATCGAAGGCGCTCTGCAAACCCGTAAATGGCAGGATCAGAACGGCCAGGATCGTTACACCACTGAAGTGGTGGTAAACATGGGTGGTACCATGCAAATGCTGGGTGGGCGTGCGAGCGGCTTCCAGGATAATCAATCACAAGGCAGTAGCTGGGGACAACCACAGCAGCCACAATCACAATCACAACCACAACAATCTCAACAGTTCAGCGGTGGCGGTACCGCTTCCCGTCCGGCTCAGTCCTTTGCTCCACAAAACAATGAGCCGCCAATGGATTTTGATGATGACATTCCGTTCTAGGTTCGATATTTTTTTATAAAACAAGTAGTTATCTCGAATCATCGTGATAATCATAGGCTGTTGGAGTGCCTATTGCAAGCCTGACTAATCCTTACCCAGTAATGGGTTTGAACCTCGAGAGAGGGAGGAGTGCAGCATGTCAGGAAAAGGCTGGTTGCGGGGGAAATAACCTACTTTGCGCCAGCCATTGCAAGCTCCATATGATTAAGCCTGATTGCTTGAATCATAGTTCATAGTGGGTTTCGGGATACCTTCAACTCACGGTTATTAAGGAACCATACCAATATTTATAGTGATTATGATTAGAAAATTGCTATATCCAACAATATACGAATGGGTTACTTAACCATGTGACTGGGATCTCTATCAGCTCAGGCACTGAGTTGAAAAAAGTAAGTACGGTTGTAGTACTAAGAAAGCCGTGAAAATAACACCGGAAACAAAAAACACAAATTTAATTTTCTCCCCCTTACTCGCCCTGGGAAAAAGGGATCAATGAGAATATCAATGAGTTAATCAGACAATACTTTCCAAAGGGAACCGATTAAATCATCCCCCCCGAAAAACTCGGGGTGATAAAACACCGAATGAGTTATTTAAGAAAATACAAACATGTTTACTTCCAGATTAACAATATTGCACTTATTATGTGAATCTACCATATATTTTTATTAAGGAAAGCATAATCGGAATGTAAATTAAAGTCATATATTTAGTGATTGCTTTGAGAAATAAAAATAGATCTGCTTGTTTTTTTGCATTCTATAATTTCATTGAATTTCGAAAACATGTTTTTTGTCACGGCTAATGATTAAAAAACAATGGATATTTTTGACTCTTAATTAAAAGTATTAAAATTTTCATATAATACATATATAACTTCATAGAAGTATTTAAGGAGATAATAATGGCTAGTGTAATTTTATACGGTGATAAAATTCATATTAAGAATAACTATCTTAATGGAAACGGTGGTTATCTGGATACTAATGGTTATGCAACCGTGCAAGGCGCAAAATATAATGTATACACGGCTGCTTCTCCGGCACGTGGTCCGGGTACGGGTACATGGGAAATTTTGTCTGCAAGCGGAAAAGGCATAGGCGAAGTGGTTTACAGTGGTGATATTGTGTTTCTTGTCAATCTTTACCAGAATAATGGGGGATATCTCGGTACTAATGGTTATGCACCGTCACCTGAGCTCTATAATGTTTATACGGCGGATAAAGTAGCACGTCCGGTTGAGACCCTAACATGGTATATTTTTTCAGATACAACCAATGGACATGATGGTAAAGTTCGTGAAGGCAATATTATCCGTTTTCTGAATGGTTATAATAGTGTACGTGGAGGATTTCTCGATATTTGTTTCAATGCTACTGCTTCTGGTGCAGTATATAATGTATATACTTCACTTCTTTCTAATCGAGGCAATGGGACAGGCACCTGGAATTTATCAAAAGCGATTTAATCAGGATAATACTCATTGATTAGTTTTTCATTAACTAATCATTCTATATATAAGAGTCCGGAAATATAATTATTTTCGGATTCTTTATCGCATTTTTCATTAATATTATTTCCAAACTGGTTAAATAATTTCGTTGTTATTCTATTATATTGCCAATAATATTTTCAGGGGGATGATAAATTAAGTTGAATTTATTGTTCTGAAAAGACAGGGCACGAAGAAATCAATGCCCTGAGAAGTATATGATAATTTAAGAAAAAGAGTTAACGAATTCCACCATATTCTTTACTAATCTCTTTTGCTGCATGAATAACCAAGGCGCCAAGTTCAGTGACGCGATCATCGGTGATCCGAGATACAGGGCCGGAAATAGAAATAGCAGCGAAGGCTTCGTGATGCTCATCATAAATACAAGCGGCAATACAGCGCAGACCCAAAGCATGTTCTTCATCATCGAATGAATACCCTTGTTTGCGTGCTTGTTCCAGATTTTCTTTTAAACCAGAAGGGGTTGTCTTGGTATGTTGCGTGTAAGTATGAAGCCCTTTTTTATGCAGTAACTGAACCCGTTGGTTATCTGATAGTGTTGAAAGGAATGCTTTTCCTGCCCCGGAAGCATGCATAGGCAATTTGCCGCCAATAGGTGCGGACATTCTCATCAGGGCATTACACTGCACCTGATCGACAATAACCGCTTCATATTCACTGTGATCAAGAATAGCCAGGTTGACAGTTTCACCGGAATCTTCCATCAAGCGGCGAAGGATAGGGTGAATAAGTGCCAATAGATTGCGGCTCTGTAAGAAACTGCTACCGACAATAAACGTGTGTGAACCGATAACCCACAACCCTAAATCGCCAACCTGACGAACAAAACCGTGCTGTTGCAAGGTGGTCAAAAGGCGGTGAGTGGTAGAGTTGGGTAATCCGGCTTGTTGTGCTAAATCAGTCAGCGCGATACCGCCGGGTGACTCGGAAATAGATTCCAAAAGATTAAGCCCACGACTTAATGACTGTAC
Organism: Photorhabdus viridis; assembly: GCF_040256935.1. Classification (NCBI taxonomy): domain Bacteria; kingdom Pseudomonadati; phylum Pseudomonadota; class Gammaproteobacteria; order Enterobacterales; family Morganellaceae; genus Photorhabdus; species Photorhabdus viridis. The sequence goes on along the minus strand of NZ_JBEJZY010000033.1, from coordinate 29,118 downwards.
CTGCCCGTTAGCAGCAGCATTATTCGTCGTAATTTTAGTTCGTTTTGTTTTTTTACTGGTAACGGCAGTGCTCATCGAAATGTCCTCAGAATCATAAGATGGAATTCATTTTCATTCCCAATTATGGACGATAAACCTGGAAAACACTCATCCGATGTGTGGAGAATGTTATCTGTCATTCCTTACGTACTATGTATAGATCTGATTTCTGTGCGCTGCCTGTGTTCACTATTTATTTACAATAACGGCCTGCAACAGTAACGCCAAATAAGATAGTTTTTAATCCCGTAAAATTGATGGTTGTAATTAAAGCCAGTCAGAAAATAACATATCAGAATGACTGATTAATTTGATGAATTAAATAGTAGATAAATAATAATTTATTACCTTTAATAGTTTCATTGTGTAAGTGTTATTAATAGATAATGTAAGTAATTAATAGTTTGTTTTGGTAAAAATATTAAATTGATTTGGCAAAGATAATATAATGAAATAGTTTGCGAATATATTATTTAATTTTTACATAAATAAAGTCAATTTTACTTTATATATTTCCGCAATTAAATTCATTTATCTCGATTATTAATCGATTGTTTTTACATATAACCATATTCTCTGCGGGAGTTATTTTATATATTCATGGTTGATATTATTACTGCTTGGTAATTAATTTTGTTAATATATTTATGATATAATTCACTCTTGTAATTAAATCATATATAAAGTGTAAAATAATTCTTCCAGCAAATAATTTGGAAAATAATATATGCTTCTTGATTTATCGATAGCCTGTAACTAATAAAGTATAAGGGGCTTTTTATTGGGTAATAATAAATTTAAAAACCACCGATAGCCCGAAAAGGTAAATATAGATAAATGATTGATATTTATCGCCTTTAAAACACGAATTTTTTTGGCTGCTTTATCGCCGATGTCAGTCACCGGAGTGTGATGTAGTTAATGGGGACACTGTAGATATGAAAAATAATAATTTTAAAGTGGCTGGCAATTTTCTCTGTAATTATAAGGTTTATCAGGGAGATAGTAATGGCAGAGTTATTGTATTGTTACCCGCTATTGGTGTAGAAATCAGGAAATATGAAACTCTAATACAACAACTGGCAAAAGAGGGTTTTCAGGTTGTGACTGCTGATATGCCAGGTTATGGAGGCAACCAACCTAAACCCAGCAGGGAAAATGATTATAACTATTCCGATCTGCTACGGGATTATCTTCCCACAATGTTGGACAAGGCTATTCAATTAAATAGTAAGGAAATTCCTATTGTATTTGGTCACAGCCTTGGAGGGCATATTGCGACGCTTTTTGCCTGCTCAACTGACCGGCCTTTTTCTCTGTTTTGTGTGGCAACCGGGAGTGTGTGGTATAAGAATTGGCAAGGAATGGGGCGGATACAGATGATAAAGGCTGCTGTTATTTTTAACATTCTGACTGCGTTATATGGTTATCTCCCTGGGAAAAAGATTGGTTTTGGTATAAGAGAAGCTAAGGGGTTAATGCGGGACTGGTCCAAAACTGTCTGGACAGGGAATTATAACCATATCAGCGCTTATAAAGCTAAAAGGAATAAGAATTTATCCAAAGCGGTTTATATTTGTTTTAAAGAAGATAATTGGGCGCCATTAAAATCCGCCAAATCGTTAGCAAGTCTTATATCTAACGCAAAAGTTAGTGAAATAACCTCGTCTCTTAAGGGGAATCCTCATAGTGTCTGGATTAAACAGCCAGAAGAGATTATTGCGATCATGAAGAGAGAAATGATGGAGAATAGAAATGATTAATACATTGAAAATTCTGCGTTGGGAATTTCTGGGGTTGTTTTTTATCAGTTTATTTCTGACCTGGCAGCTTGATAGTTATATCAATTGGTGGCAATTTATTTTGTTATTCTTTATGATTGATATTATCGGCTATTACCCAGGACGGATCTGGAGCTTGCTGAATAAGAAAGAGGTTCCGCCACCTGTTTTTTATACTGTTTATAATATTTGCCACAATTTATTCACGCTTAGTATGATTACTTTGCTCTGGCTCTGGTTATTTCAGGATAATTACAGTGTTATTGCGTTATTTGTCCATATTTGCCTGGATCGAGGTGTACTGGGAAATTTTCCTAAATTATTTATTAATATATTTAAACAGCCAACCGTTCATTAAAATGAAGCATTACAGAGAAATAACTCTATCTGAATAGGAATTTATATCATGGACTTAATTAAACAGGCATCGGAAATAGAAATGCAGGCAAAGGATTGGGGATTGGATGAATGGTTTACTGAACAGGTAAAGGTTGAAAAAAGACAAAAAAACCATTACGCCAATGATCCTAAATTAACTTATTTACCGGGTGATTTGCGGGAATCTCTGATTAGGGAGCTTTCTTTTAAATCGATTTCAGAATATGAAGCGACTAAGGCATTACTGCTGCTTGCAGATAAGGCGCCTGACAATATCAACTTTGATTATATGCTAACCCAGATATTTGACGAAGGCAGACATGCCAAATTATTCAGGGAACATCTGGTTAGAATAGGTTTTGCGGATATCGACAACGTAGCTGGAAAAATGGAAAGCCTCTTATGGGGAAAAATGACCCATATGCTGGAAACATTGAGAACCTATTTTGACAAGTGGGTAGTATTGAAAAATGACTATATCGCAGGTGTGCTGATCATTACTGTGGTTCTGGAAGGGGTGCTGGCGCCAACTTCAGAACTCAGTGAAATCAAATGGCGTCCTTTTGATATTGTAGCCGCCAAGACTCAGGCCAGAGCTAACGCCGATGAATTAAGGCATCTGACCGTGTGTGCAAACATTGTCAAAAAAGCACTCGAAAATGACAGCTCTCTAAAGCAATCAGCTTTTGAGTGTATAGAAGAAGGATTGGCATTATGGGATCAGGTCTCGGTTGATGACCTGTTTGTGGAGCGTGAAATGTTCTATCAGCGGGGTATGCAGAGCAATTTGCGCTTTATTGAAGGCTATGAGTTGGCGCCTGGGATGTTGTTGTCCGATTCTACCGTGGAATCTCGCCTTGAGCTGTCTCATTCTTTGGTTGAACAGATGCAACAGTCCCGCCTTAAGTACATGGGTTTAGTGTAGATATCAGGCTTATTCAGTGGATTGTTTGAATAAGCAAAGGAGAGTTGAAAATGACAGATATTGTTGAAGAGCTCAGGAAAAACAGCGGGAAATATCAGCATTTAACGCCTGATAGGTTGAAGAGATTGTTATTGGATTCTGAAGCCGCTTCACAATGCCTACGCTTGGTGGCTCAATCCAGCATCGAGAGGCTTAATCAGGTGGGTAAGACTATTCGTGAAGTCTCTTCATGGCTTCCCTCTGTTGGTATTGCCTTAACTATGCATAATCATATTGTACTGGCTTGCAGTAAGTTTCCCGATTTATTCGAAGATAACAACACATTATTGAATGAAGTGATGACGTCAAAAGCGTTGGTTGCTTCTGCTTTTGCTGAGGGGCTGCCTGGAGCGAATATTTTTATGCCATCACTTAAAATGCATTCTAAAGGAGGAAAACTATTGGTTAATGGTTCGAAGAAACCCTGTTCTCTGTCTTCGATTGCGGATTATTACGTATTATCGGTTTGCGATACAGATAATAACAATGAAATGAGAGTCGCGTTGGTTTCTAAATCGGTGCAGAGTATTAAGGTTATTCCTTTCTGGCGGTTAGGGATTTTTACTGAAAGTGATAATCAAGAAGTCAAATTTTCGGATACTGAAATTTCATCAAAACGTCTTTCTCATTATAAGGGACTTGAGCAGCAAGCAGTTCTTTCCTACGGTTTATCACTATTTAATTATTTTGCCGCTAATACTTACTCTGGTGTTTTGGGTGGGCTTGCTCGTTTTATTCCTGAGAAAGTGGCAGAACAACAATCCATTAAATATCCCCTGACCCAAGCTAATTATAAGATTAATGTCATTCTCGATCAGATGCTGACGATAGCTTTCTATGCTAGTCAGGATGAAAACGCCGTCTATAAGATCCTCGCATTACGTTATACCTTGGAAAAGATCCTTGAAGAGACCGCCAATTTCATATTCCGATGTTGCGGTGGAATTAAGGTGATGACAACACCAGAAATTATGAGTTTCTATTCCACTGTACAGTTATTCAAATTTCATCCTGTAGGAGAATTCCAGATGATTAACCAAATAATGCAGCCAGCTTAATGATTTTTTAGATCACTTATTTATAACTCAAGAATTTTCCCATGCTGTTTACAGCATGACTTTGCGCACCTAAAAAAAGAGAGAGAACTATGTTTGTTAATCAATATCGTGAGAGTTTATTAAACTCTGTGGGCCTTGAACTGGATATTAAGTCTGCTGAAAATAACCGGCTTACATTATCGGATGGCCGGGTTGTTAAAGACTTTTTGGCTCAATATGGCGCATTGCCATTTGGGCATAATCCTGATTTCGCTATCACCGAAGTCAGCAAGTTCATTGAGAATAAAGAACCTATCTTCTTTCAGCCCAATATTCACAAAAAGGTACGGTTATTGGCTGAAATGCTGGCAGAACAAATAGATAAGGAGAAATACACCCACTGTACTTTTACTAACAGTGGTGCTGAGACGGTAGAAGCGGCAATTAAATTTGCACGCTTGGTAACTGGCAGAAAAAGTATTTTGAGCCTGAATCGCAGTTTCCACGGTAAAACCTACTCGGCATTATCCGCTACAGGATCAAATCGGTTTAAAGCTGATTTTATTTACGATGATAAGCTGTATGAACATGTTGATAGCGAAAACCTGGATGAAATAAAAATAAAGCTGGAAAGCCGGGAATTTGCCGCATTTATCATTGAACCGGTACAGGGAGAAGGTGGAATGAAAGTGATTCCATCGGATACGCTCTCCAGTATTTTGCAACTGTGTAAGGCTAATGGCACATTGTCAGTATTTGATGAAGTTCAGACTGGCATCGGCAGGTTGGGGGCATTCTGTGCGGCCACGCTCTACTCCCTGAAACCGGATGTGCTCCTGTTTTCTAAGGCGTTGGGTGCGGGTATCTCGCCTATTGGCGCGATGTTGTATTCAGATGAACTTTATGTTTCCGAGTTCGATAAGAAACACAGTTCCACGTTTGCCAATAATGTTCTGGCAGCAACAATGGGGATTGCCGTCATCCAGCATCTGACGAAAAATAATGGTAAGGCGTTAACGCATGTTCAGGAAGTCAGCAGTTATGTTGATGAATGTCTTGAACAATTGTCTGCTAAATACCCGGAGCTTTTTTACTGGCAAGGCGCTGGCTTGATGCGGGGTCTTGAAATACAGGACAGTAAAGCTGTTTCCAACATATTTATCAATTTTAGCCAACGAAGCGGCGGCCTAGCTTACATTATTTGTAGTTTCTTATTGAAACACTATGGCATTTTCACCATGCCATTGATGTCCCGCCCTTGTTCTGTACGTTTTGAGCCGCCGCTTAACGTTGCCAAAGAAGATATTAAAGCGTTTTTCACGGCTTTTGATGAGGTCTGTAAACTGGTCCAGAATGGACGGTATGACATTCTGTTTTCACACTTGATAGACCTATCTGTTGCGGATCTCCCGCCACCATCGGTCAGTTATCCAATTTCAAGAAACAGCAATGTTGCCCAGATTAAAACACCTGTGCCGCAATTGATTGAAGGTAAGAAATTCGCTTTCCTGATTCATACCACTTCGGTCAATGAGCTTGCGCATTCCTATTGTCTGTCAATAAAGGAGAATTATACACCGGAGCAACAGAAACAGCTCGGTAACTGGATCACGGAAGTTTCTGCGATTGATTTCAATCCTGATATCGCGGTTGAGTTTGGTGTCGAAAGCTCAACGGCATACGCTAACGGTATGCTTCTTTTCTCACCTATCAGCCCCGAAGATATGATGGCATTGTCAGTGAAAGAACGGACGGTGTTGATGAAGGAATATTTTGATATAGCAGAGAAAAATGGCGCTGAAATAGTCGGATTAGGCGCTTATACATCAGTGATTACTGATGGTGGTAACAGCTTGGTGAATAATCGGCAGGGCCGGATAGTGACTAACGGCAATTCTCTGACGGCAATGGCGGTGGTTGAAGGTATTCGTTCAATGTTGGCTGAAAATGCGTCCCGGCAAACGTTGGCGGTCGTGGGAGCCAGAGGTTCTGTAGGCAGGCTTTCTGTTACCGGTTTAGCCCATAACTTTGGCCGGATTATCCTGGTTAGCCGACCCAATAAAGCACGCATTTTGCTTTCTGAACTGACCAAGGCGCTTCTCTCCACGGTGTTAAAAACTCACGATATTATCCAGCCGGATTCTGTCATGGATAAGATGAGAAAATGGCTTTTTAAACAAAATCCCGGTGTCACCGATGCCCGTCTGTTGCATCAGCAAGTTCTTGAAGTCATTGGCACCTTTGGTTTAGAAGCGATAGAGAGTTATGAACAATCTTTGAGTCAGGCAGACTTTATCGTCTCAGCAACCAGTGAAGGCAAGCCTTTCTTGAATACGCGTTACTTGAAAGATTCCACCATTGTTTTTGATGCGGCCAGACCATTCGATTTCATTCGTGACGGTAACCATCACGTTTATGAAGGTGGTTTGGTCTATCAGCCTGAGAAAGTCACTTACAGCGATTGCAATCTGATCGATGTCCCGGCAGGGGTCAATCTGGCGTGCTTGTCGGAAACCATTGCTGTGGCGCTTGAGCAGGTGAGTGTTCATCAAAGCATCGGCAAGTCTATTGATTACAATGACGCATTAGCCATCCGGGATATCGCCAGGAAGCATGGGTTCATCCCGGTCCAGTATGCCCCGAAGAATCAAGGTGAACGTTATGAGTATGTTGCCTGATGTTCCCCAGGTTATTACCACCGGGAACGCTCAGGATGTTCTTGGCGACAGTCATCTTAGAAAAGTGCTTTGCTATGCAAAGCACCCGTTGAGTAGTCTGTTGTTCAATAGTGAAACACAGTGGTTTACGAATCAGAAGGGAGCGATGGGTTTCTTCCAGGACAAAAACCTGCATATGTGTGTGGGTGGCATCTTGGCGCCTGACGAAGAACGCGCTGCACTTTTGCAGTTATTTCTCAATTTCATCAGAGAAAAACGGGCTTTCCCAGTTTTCTTGCACGGTGATGAGAGTGACTTTGTGTTGTTGAAGAATAATGGCTTTTCTGTGAACCAGCTTGGGGCCAGTTATTCACTAAGCCTTAATGGATATAGCATGACAGGCAAGCGGTTTCAGCAGCTTAGAAATAAAATCAGCAAATCCAGAAGGGCAGGAATTTCTGTTCGAGAGATAAGCTCGCAAGAGGAATATTATCGGCTTAAACCACAACTAGAACAGATTAATCAGCTTTGGTTGAAAGAAAAACATGCGAAAGCCCTGAAAAAGCTGGTGATTGATTTCAACACCGTGGAAGTGAATTCAGGTGAGCACAGAGTCTATATTGCAACTCGGGGAGAACAGATTCAGGCATATATCGTCTACAGTTACACTTGGGGGGAAACATCGGGGTGGTTTCATAATCTATCCCGAAAGAAACCAGACATACCCGACGGCACTATGCAGTTTATTAATGAAACCGCGATTAATGACTTCCTGGAAGAGGGAACAGTTTCCTACCTTCATTTAGGTTTCACCCCATTGGTGGAGTTTGGTGAGGAGAGGAACTTCAATGATTCGGCAATCTTTCATAAAGTTGCCAAATGGTTGTCATCAAAAGGCGGCATTGTTTATCCTGCCGCTTCGCAACGTCAATATAAAATGAGCTGGCGGCCGTCGTTAATTGAACCGGAATATATCGCTTTCCCCAAAGGAAAGGCCATGAAAGCATTATGGTCAACATTGCGGACGACCAATAGTATTTGATGTTATAAGAAGTTTTCTTTTAATGTTGGGTAACAGGTGATCAATGATGTGGCTAAAAATACTGAGCTGATCACCTGTCATGGTTAATAGTTATTTTGATATTGGTCTATTTTCTATGATGAAATTATTTTCACTGAGCGTATATATCTAAAATTATTTTTCTCTTCATAAGTTATTGTTACCTTATTTTTTTGCTGAAATGAAGATAGTAACGTGTTATATATTATGGACAAACCAATATTCATGTTCACATCCAGATTCCAATCTAAATAAAATTTAGATTGTTGGTCATTATTTTGTTTAACTTTAATTTCTGTACTATTGGGATAGGGGTTTCCTGTTCCTGATTCTAAAGATAATATTATTCCTGTAGCATTTTTATATGGGGGATGTAATTCTATATTTTCTTTCATTTGTTATTCCTGTTTTTAACTTGTTTTTTATGATGTATAAGATAATTTTAATTTATCTTAGTAGGATGAGGATTCCAATGTTAAATATTGGAATAAGTAAAAGTTATTTTATTTTTGGAATGTAAATTTACAAGAGATCAATATAAATGTAATAATAATATTATTTTGTGTTTTATTATCATCTATTGGATGGTAGGATAAATGGAAAAATTAACATAAAATAACCAAGTAAATCATCTTATTTTTTCTCACTTAAAACTGACTTGAATTATTACCGACCCACTTTAGACTACATTTATTGATTTTTTAACATAATATGCCCCTCAGTCTTTTGGCTGAGAGGGATATCAAGGTCTACGAAACTATATTCACTCACTCAAATAAATGCTGATGAAGCGTTTGAACAATTTGTTCTGCGTCGTTGCCTTGGACAAGCAGGCACAAGTTATGGTTGCTGGCGCCGTGACTGATCATACGGAGATTGAATCTTTCCAGCGCACTAAAAACCTGTTTTCCTAATCCACTGGTTTGAGAAAGCTGATTACCAATAATCGCCACCAGCGCCAAATCTTCTTCCACGTCAACCCTGCACAGCGTTGAAAGCTCAGTCATCAGTGCATTGGTCAGCAAGCTGCCATTTGTGCTGGTGGAGCCAGTAGTATCAAGTGTTAATGCCACATTCACTTCAGACGTGGTGATCAAATCTACGGAGATGTTATGACGTGACAGGATGGTAAATATTTCAACCAAAAATCCCTGTGCGTGTAGCATTTTCAAGCTGTGCAAGGTCAGTAATGTTTGTTGCCGGCGCAGGGTGATAGCACGGAACCGGGGTGGTGCTTCCGTCGTATCGCAAACCAGCGTACCGCCGGCCTGGGGATTTTTACTGGAACCAACAAATACAGGAATACCACAACGAATAGCCGGAAACAGCGTTGACGGGTGCAGGACTTTAGCACCAAATGTTGCCATCTCAGCCGCTTCATCAAAGGCAATTTTATCAATTCGTTGGGCAGCCGGAACGACTCGTGGGTCAGTAGTGTAAATCCCCGGAACATCTGTCCAAATATCAACACGCTTCAGGTTGAGGGCTTCCCCCAACAGTGCCGCAGTATAGTCACTGCCACCACGTCCCAGTGTGGTGGTACAGCCTTTCTCTTCACGGCCAATAAAACCTTGAGTGACAATCAGGGTATTTTTCAGATGAGGTAAGAGATGTTCAGTTGCCAGTATTCTAAGCTGTGTGTTGTTTGGTTCCGCACAACCAAAATGATCATCGGTACGCATAATTTTGCGAATATCAAACCATTCGGCATCAGTACCACGCTGGCGAAGCAACTCGGTAAACAACAGCGTGGACATCAGCTCTCCGTGGCTGACCATTTCATCTGTCAGTACATCCGAAGTTGCCAGCGATGCTGTTTCAGAAAGCGTTTTAATATTTTCCAGCAACCGGTTGATTTCCTGACGAATAACATCAGATATGTGCAAACGATCAACAATCGCATATTGAATGGTTTGGATCTGTTTCAGATAATCAGCCCGTTTATCTGCATCGCAGCCTTCCGCCAGCGCAATTAATAGGTTAGTCATACCAGCAGAAGCAGACAGTACAACAACACGAACTTCTTTATTTGCCAGTACGATATCTGCACTGCTATTCATGGCATCGAAATTTGCCACACTGGTACCACCAAATTTTGCGACGACATATCCGCCGGTTTCCGAGAAAAAGGATGAAACAGAACTCATGCGATAACCTTATGTTGACTGGATGGAATTTTAGAAATATCGGGTTAACCGGTTTGAGTCAATGTAATGAAGGGTTATATCAATATCTTTCATGATGATAGGAGAATCATAAAAGAAATTGAGGATAGTAGAGAAGAATAACTATTTTTTATACGCCTTGGCAAATAGAGCTAGAAAAACTTAATTGTTTTGACCAATATCAGCGATTAAAGGAAAGGGAGCTTTAATCACAGAATTACGGGTTACAATCTTTCTTTACCTCCAATTATTTACAGTCAGTTGATAGAGAGCATAGCCATGAAAAATATCAATCCTAGTCAAACCTCAGCCTGGAAGGCATTAGAACAGCATTTTGCACAGATAAAAAATATTCATATACGTGAGTTGTTTGAACAGGACAAAGATCGTTTTGCTAAGTTCTCCGCAACGTTTGATGACCAGATGCTGGTGGATTTTTCAAAAAACCGCATCACAACCGAGACATTGGAAAAGTTACAGACGCTGGCGGAAGAGACGGATGTCACAGGGGCTATTCGCAGCATGTTCTCCGGTGAGAAAATTAACCGTACTGAAGATCGCGCAGTACTGCATATTGCTCTACGTAACCGCAGCAATACCCCAATTATTGTTGATGGGGAAGATGTTATGCAGCAGGTTAATGCTGTGTTGGAAAAAATGAAAAATTTCAGTCAGCGCGTGATTAATGGTGAGTGGAAAGGCTATACCGGTAAAGCGATAACTGATGTTGTGAATATCGGTATCGGTGGTTCCGATCTCGGCCCTTATATGGTGACTGAAGCGCTAAAACCCTATAAAAATCATTTGAATATGCATTTCGTTTCTAATGTTGATGGGACCCATATTGCGGAGACCCTGAAAGCGCTTAACCCGGAAACGACGCTCTTTTTGATTGCTTCCAAGACGTTCACGACTCAGGAAACAATGACCAATGCCCACTCTGCCCGTGACTGGTTCCTGAAAACTGCCGGTGATGAAGTGCATGTTGCGAAGCATTTTGCCGCGCTCTCCACCAATGAGCAGGAAATTAAGAAATTCGGTATTGATACCCAAAATATGTTTGAGTTCTGGGATTGGGTCGGGGGCCGTTATTCATTATGGTCAGCAATTGGTTTGTCTATTGCGCTCTCTATTGGGTTTGATAATTTTGAACAACTGCTCAGTGGCGCACACGCAATGGATCAGCATTTTGCCCATACCCAGTTTGAGCAAAATATCCCCGTATTACTGGCGCTGATTGGCATCTGGTACAACAATTTCTTTGGCGCGGAAACTGAAGCGATTCTGCCATACGATCAGTACTTGCATCGCTTTGCAGCATACTTCCAGCAGGGCAATATGGAGTCCAATGGTAAATATATTGACCGCAATGGCTGTCCGGTGAATTACCAAACCGGCCCAATTATCTGGGGTGAGCCGGGAACCAATGGACAACACGCTTTCTATCAGCTTATTCATCAGGGCACTAAACTGATCCCTTGCGATTTTATTGCTCCGGCGATCAGCCATAACCCATTGAGTGACCATCACAACAAATTGTTATCCAACTTCTTCGCTCAGACAGAAGCGTTGGCATTCGGTAAAACCCGTGGGCAAGTGGATGCTGAATTTGCCGCCAGTGGTAAAACTGCGGTTGAAGTCGGGCATGTTGCGCCATTTAAAGTGTTTGAAGGAAACCGTCCGACGAATTCCATTTTGTTGCGTGAAATTACCCCATTCAGTTTGGGTACGTTGATTGCCATGTATGAGCACAAAATATTTGTACAAGGGGCGATTCTCAACATTTTCACTTTTGACCAATGGGGAGTTGAGCTGGGTAAACAACTGGCTAATCGTATTTTGCCAGAACTTGAGGATGGTGAAGAGGTTGCCGATCACGATAGCTCGACAAATGGGTTGATTAACCGCTTTAAAGCATGGCGTTAATCACTTATTCTGAATCAGGGACTTAATTTGTATGAGCGAATTATGTTGATCATAATTCGCTTATTTTTGGCAAACATTATTTACAGAATTTGTCATAACTTTTTATTCTATATACCTACAACGTGGTATTCTCAGTGCCCATCAATTGTACGACCGGATAAAAGAAATTTGTCCTAATGGAAAATCGCATGTTAACTGACTCGATCTTAACAACGGCGCCTATTCAGTGGGTTTCGGTGGATTCATCCGGCTTGCCTGACGAGATTTCAGACTGGCTGATGGAGCTGGGGTCAATGACCCGCCGTTTTGAACAATACTGTGACCATGTTCATGTTGTACCATTCAGAGAGTCTTTTATCACAGTGGAAGAACTTTTCGATGAAAGTGAGCATTTGCTAACTTGTCAGAGGTACTGGCTGCGTGAAGTCGTGTTATACGGAGATAATATTCCTTGGTTATTGGGAAGAACATTAATTCCTGAAGCAACATTAACCGGCCCTGATGAAAGTCTGGTTGATTTAGGAACAGTCCCACTTGGGCGATATCTTTTTAGTAGCAATAAATTAACACGGGATTATATTCATGTAGGGCAACAGGGGAAACGTTGGGCAAGGCGATCATTGCTGAGGTTATCAAGCAAACCATTATTATTAACGGAAGTCTTCTTGCCTGAATCACCTGTATACAAAAAATAAAATTCAAACAAGGGGGAAACAGAAGTGGCGGGAAGTATGACGCAAAGTAAATGGCAGGCCTATTGCCGTTTAGTGCGTATTGACAGACCCATAGGTTCGTTATTGTTGTTATGGCCAACATTTTGGGCTTTATGGATTGCCGGGAAAGGTATTCCGGATATGTACATATTGTTGGTCTTTACTGCCGGTGTGTTTCTGATGCGTGCAGCAGGATGTGTCATTAATGATTTTGCTGACAGAAAATTTGATGGTTATGTCGAACGTACAAAAGCACGTCCCCTGCCCAGTGGCGCCATCAGTGAGAAAGAGAGTAAGATCCTGTTTGTTGTACTGGTGCTGATTTCTTTCGGGTTGGTTCTGGCGCTGAATAAGATGGCTATCTGGTTGTCAGTCGCTGGGTTGGCGCTGGCCTGGTTTTATCCCTTTGTTAAACGGTTCAGTCATCTTCCTCAGTTTGTATTGGGAGCAGCTTATGGCTGGTCTATCCCGATGGGATTCGCTGCGGTTAATGAGTCCTTACCATTAGAATGCTGGCTGTTATTTCTGGTTAATATCTTGTGGTCGGTTATTTATGATACACAATATGCCATGGTCGATCGTAACGATGATCTGAAAATTGGTGTTAAATCTACTGCTATCCTGTTTGGTCGTTTCGATAAACTGATTATTGGTTTACTACAACTTGCTATGTTGCTGGTTTTGCTGCTGGTGGGTTATATGATGAATCTGGGCGGCATCTATTATTGGTCATTGTTGCTTACCGGCGCCTTATTTATTTATCAGCAGAAACTGATTGCAGGTCGGGAAAGAGAACTTTGTTTCCAGGCATTCCTCAATAATAACTATGTTGGTGTAGTGCTATTTTTGGGTATCTTCTTCAGTTACGTTTGATATATCGGGTGATAATGGGGAAAAACCATTATCACCCCGGATGTTAAAAATTACACTTCTTTAGTTGTCTCTTCTGCATCGTTGTGTTCAGCCGGTAAACTGACACTCTCAATAGTCAGACGGATTTCAGGTGACATCAGCTCACTCAATACTTGATACAGCTCCTGAGTATTTGCTGTAATCACATCACCACTATCACTGATATACCCTTCTTCACGCAGTGTATTTACTGATGTGGTGAATACCGCCTTATCGAAGAATTCAGGTGCGTTAATGCCATGCAATACCGACAGACGCTGTGCCAATATTCGGCTCTCTTTTTCCAGCGCACCCCGGCTGATTTCTGGGTTGGCATTCAGTAAAGAGAGGGTGATGGCATAACGTTGCAGTGTTTCGCGGACACCGGCTGCCAGCAATTGCAATGGGCGAATACGCGCTGGATTCAACACCAACATACCTTGCTCTTTGTTGCAGATAAGGCTCTGGCGGGTAAGCTCATTAACCAGGATATTAACCACTTCCCGCAGATCTGCTTTGCTGTAACGTATAAACAATTCTGCTTTGAGCAGAGGATAAATGATTTCTACCTGACTTAGTAACGCTTCACGGCTGATACGGCGATGATCAATCACGATACAGGCAATCAGTGATGGCAGCACCAATAAATGCTGGATATTGTTGCGGTAGTAGGTCATCAGAACTGCACGCTCACGCGGCAGGATAATGATGTCGCCCATACTGTCTTTGTCTACCTCGAACTTATCCATTTGCAGAGCGTGTTCTAACAACTCTTCTGCGGTTTTCTTTGGCACAGTAACATCGGCTGTATAAGGCGCATTGCGCATGAGCTGTATATAACAGTCCAGTTGCTCAAGCAGTTGCTCACGAGTAAGTGCTCGCTGACGTGATGACAGCAGGGCAGTTGAACACAGGTTGATTGCGTTAGCAGCTGCGGCATTATTGATGTTCACCATAATTTTCCCGGCCAGCTTACTGACTGTCGGGTTAACCCATTCGGGACGGTGAAACTCTATTGGGTCAATAGAATCACGCCAGTCAGGAACATGGTGATTAAGATATTGGATCAACGGGATAGGCTCACCAAAGTTTACATAGCCTTGCCCCAGATTACGAAGCTTACGCAAACCGCGTATCATCTGGAAAAAGCCCTCTTTCTCTTTGGTTGCTCCCCGCAGCTCTTTGGCATAAGTGGCAACTTCCATCACATGTTCGTAACCGATATAAATCGGCACGATAGTGATTGGGCGTGATTCACCTCTCAACATTGCCTGTAACGTCATGGTCAGGGTGCCCGTTTTAGGATCGAGCAAACGACCTGTCCGGGAACGACCACCTTCCATAAAGTATTCAACAGAATAACCGCGTGCAAATAACTCTCCCAGATATTCACGAAATATCGTGGAGTAGAGTTTATTACCTTTAAAAGTGCGGCGGATGAAAAATGCACCAAGGCGGCGGAACATCGGCCCTGCCGGCCAGAAATTCAGGTTGATGCCCGCGGCGATATGGGGCGGCACCAAACCCTGATGGTAAAGCACATAAGAGAGCAGCAAATAATCCATATGGCTACGGTGGCAGGGAGCATAAACCAGTTCGTGACCATCTTGCGCCAGACGACGGATGCGTTCAGCATTATGAACATTGATCCCTTGGTACAGACGGTTCCAGGTCCAACCAAGTACACGATCTGACAACCGTACCGCTTCATAAGAGAAATTCGCGGCAATCTCTTCCATCATGTTAACAGCATTCTGTTGCGCTTTCTCATGGGAGATTTTCTTACTGCGGGCCTCATCAATAACGGCCTTTTCTATTGCTTTTGAAGCCAGCAGCTTATTAAACAGCTCCTGACGAACAGGCAGACGCGGCCCCACTGCCGCCAGACGTTGGCGTGAATAGTGCATTCGCGCCACGCGAGCTAGCTTATGAGCAATGGTCTTGTCCGTGCCATGTTCAGTTGCCATATAACGCAAAGATACTGTATTTGAAAAACGCACAAAACTGTCCCGGCCCAGCCAGAGAACGGCGAAGAATTTTTGGATACCATTAAGTAGCCGCAGATGTGGGGTGCTGTGTCCTTCACGTCCGGGTGAACGACCAAACATGACAGAAACTGGCAGCATTTGAATATCCAAGTTTGGATTATTACGATGCAGATCCAGATAAGCATGGAAAATTTTTACGGATTCCTGCTTTGGTGCGCAATAGCGGAATACGCGTGGGCCATTATCAATAAATACATAGCCCGGAAGCTCAGTATCACCTATCTCCAGTGAGTTTAAAGGGTCCGGCAGATCCTGCTCAAGACATTGCTGACGTAATGTCAGTAAGTCTGCTTTGGAGTGATACGGCAATACGTACAGAATCGGACGTGTCGTATCGAGCCGTAATTCGGTAATGGGATCTTTAGGGATAAGTTTGCTCTTTACCAGTATTTTTAGTGGTAAATTCAATAATTTATAATATATTTTACGCCAACCTGACATAAATAACTTGAAGCCTCCTGTTAGCAATACGTCGCAAGCATACCAGAAACAAGTATTGAGATCTGTTATGTTAAGACGATAATAAAAGTTAAAAGTGATAAATAACCCTATATTTGGTGCGAGTAACTTATGGCAAATCAATCCAAGGGACTGACCCGTATCATCAAAGCAACCGTATATTCGATGAAAGGCCTCAGGGCTGCGTGGCAAAATGAAGCGGCTTTCCGGCAGGAAATAATCATATCTATATTGGCGGTAATTGTTGCATTTTATCTGGATATCAGCGCAATTGAACGCATTTTACTGATTGGTTCAGTGATGCTGGTGGTGATTGTGGAGATTCTGAACAGTGCTATTGAAGCTGTCGTTGATCGTATTAGCAGTGAATTCCATGAACTGTCCGGCCGGGCAAAAGATATGGGATCGGCGGCGGTCTTTCTGACGATGATGCTGTCGTTAATTGTCTGGAGTACTATTCTCTGGCACTATTTTGTGACCTGATTTAGTTTAATAATGAGTCATTATACTATATTAGACTGATTTTCTGCCCTGGCAGGTTCCCAATCGCTATTTACCTGTATATACTCACAGTTTGACTGTATAAACACACAGGGGGTGAAATGAAAGCACTTACCGTAAGGCAGCAGCAGGTTTATGACTTGGTGCGTGACCACATTTCGCAAACGGGTATGCCGCCAACGCGTGCTGAAATTGCATCACGTCTTGGTTTCCGTTCACCTAATGCGGCTGAAGAGCATTTAAAAGCATTGGCTCGCAAAGGGGTGATAGAGATTGTTGCCGGGGCATCCAGGGGTATCCGTTTGCTGCTAGAAGAATCTGGTTTACCGTTGATTGGTCGTGTAGCCGCAGGTGAGCCACTGTTGGCGCAAGAGCACATTGAAAGTCATTATCGGATTGATCCTGCACTGTTTAAGCCAAGTGCGGATTTCCTGTTAAGAGTCAGCGGTATGTCCATGAAAGATATTGGGATTATGGATGGTGACCTGTTGGCTGTGCATAAAACACAGGATGTTCGTAATGGGCAGATTATTGTTGCCCGTATTGAAGATGAAGTAACTGTAAAACGTTTTAAACAGACTGGAAATAAAGTTGAATTATTGGCAGAAAACCCTGAGTTTAAGCCAATCGTGGTGGATCTGCGTGAACGGAGCCTGATAATAGAAGGATTAGCCGTCGGGGTGATTCGTAACGGTGATGGGTTTTGATAGTAAAATATCGAATCGTTGTTTTTTGGTGATTGTCAAAAAGTTGCAATATTCCAGCAGAATCATGTTATTGGTTTATCAATATGATTATCTTGAACATGATTCTGCGGTTGCCTGCCGCTATTTACAGGTTCTCTATTTCTTTTTTACCTCAATACTGTGGTCGTGCTGACATTCATCCCGCTCAGTACAGGATTCAATCTCTGCACAAGAGGAACACAAACCATGCGCTTCAATGACAGTATGGCGTAAACTGAATCCAGCAGTTTTTGCTAACTGTTGAATAGCGGATTCAACGGCTCCACCATCCCGTTCTGTAACAGAACCGCAGCGATCGCAAATAAACATTGCTGATGTATGGCTTGGTTGTTCGATATGGTGGCACAGCACATAACTGTTGGTGGATTCTATTTTATGAATAAATCCCTGTTCCAGCAGAAACTCCAGTGCCCGGTATATGGTTGGTGGTTTAGCCTGTGGTTCTGCTTCCCGCAATAAATCCAGTAAATCATAAGCACTGATTGCGCCGGGTTGCTCTGAAATCAGACGCAAAACTTCAAACCGCTGCGGAGTAAAGCGAACTCCCCGTGTCAGGCAAATAGCTTCGGCTTGTTCCAGTAACTTTTTTTGGTTGATCAGTTTCATTACGCCCCTTACAGCCAGCATGATAACAATATTGGAATGTTATCATGTTTCTACGATAGAAAATATTCTCCAGAAAAGTTCATTGTGCTTGTCCCCTGATAGAGTTAATTTGGTTAAATTGATACTTAGCAGCAAAAATAATGTTTTATCGAGGTTTGTGATAATACAGATAAGAATTATCATATATGGTAGATAATTTTCGGAAAGGAATCATTTGTGATGAAAGAACTTTTACAAAATCAGCCTCATTATAGGCAGTTTCCTGCTAAAGGCTATCAGGTAATAAAGAATATTATCTGTGAAAAAAGAAAGTTACCTTTTCTGAGTTCATTATACGCATTGATTAATATTTTATTTGTAATTGCAGTCTGTATGGGAATTATATTATCTGTGGCAATTGTATTATTTATAATAGATAATGTATCCGTTCCTGCTATAGACTATTTACTTCTGGCACAAGTAGTCATTGCAGCATTATTTTCAGTAATGTTACTTTTAGTTATTATTTATCGTATTATTAAACGTCCTGAATGGGAACAACGGCGTTATTATCAACAAGCAGGTTTATCTTTTTTACCGGAAGAAAAGCGCCAGGTATTGCGGTTAAATATTGTGAGTGACTATTGGCAGGGCTTTTGGAGTGAAACTCTGGAGCATTATCCTTTGCAGTCACGGGTTGCTCATGATAACTATCGTTACTACCTGCTCCCATTATCATCTACTCAGGAACATCAATCCCAACTATACAGTGACTGGGGAATTATTGATGAAGAAGGTTATATGAAAATGTTAACTGGTTTGTGGGGTGGGGTGCATTCAAAACATTTTTCTGTTGATGCTGCGCTTAATGATGGCAAAATGTTTAAAGTTCTTGCCAAATTAGTTGAAGTAACACCTAACTCTATTCGTAAATGTTCTCAAACTGTTAATAGGCGCCCACCTGCGTTGGTGTGGGGATTTGATTTGTGGCTTGCAATTGTTTTAAGCCGTAACTGTTTTTGTGCTGGTTATATCAGTGAAGAAGTGGCATGGAAAAATATGCTGAAAACCGCTGATTATATTTATGAAATCTTTAGCAGCTTTGATGAGTTTTATACAAACTTCCGGTTGGGTAATGCCTACTGGAGTAATGATTTTGACAAGAGTAAAGATCGGCTGGAGCAGTTTAATTATTATAAATTATATTGTGACTGGCCAATTGCCAGCCTGCCGTGGCCTGAGCCAAAAGGCGTTATTATGGAACGGCAAATGATGACAGGGTTTTCTGCATTAGTAGAAGATGTTTTACGCAGTAGAATGGAAGAACAACAAAGGTATGAAATTGATCTCACGGAGCCGTCAGCATCTCGTATACTTCATTAATATTTATATTAAATACTTCCCCTTGAAGAATACTTCAGGGGGAAGGTGAAAATGCTATTTTACTGGTTAAATTATAAAAACCACCGTGGTTAACAGAATTTACCCCATTTCCTGAAATCACCTACTTTAAATGAAACGGGGCTGATATTTACGTTATCAGTTAATGAGTTAAATTAAACTGATAAACTTTCTCTCAATATCTTTAATAGCTGCGCACCCCGCCAGTTTCATGCTAAGTTTCAGCTCATCCTTAAGCAGGTTTAAAACGGAAGTCACGCCTGGCGCTCCGCCCAATGCCAGTCCATATAAAATTGGTCTGCCGATAGCGACAGCTTTGGCACCTAATGCGAGAGCTTTAAACACATGAATACCGCGACGAATACCGCCATCTAAGTAGACCGGAATGTGACGACCAACAGCTTCAACAATGCCTGGTAATGACTTGATTGCTGCCGGGACAGTATCTAATTGCCGACCACCGTGGTTAGAGACTTGAATAGCTGCGGCTCCGTGGTCAACACATTCTTTAGCATTTTCGGCAGATTGAATACCTTTTACAATGATTGGAAGACCTGATTCTTTGGCAAGAAATTCCAGATCCTTAAAACCAAGATCACGTTTAAATAGCGCTATAATCTCTGATAATGGCGCACCAGCGGGAGCGCCAGGAATATTAGGAAATGGAAGTGAACGTGGGTAGGTAAATTTATTACGTCTATCAGTTTCCCTATTACCGCTCCACTCTAAATCAACCGTAAATACGATGGCGGTTGCGCCCATAGCTTTAGCCCGACGTATTAGTTCACGGTTAATACCCATATCTTTGGTAAAATAAATTTGGAACCATTTGGGGCCGTTACTCACTTTTGCTATCTCTTCGAGAGATGAATTAGACAGAGTTTGTGCAGTAAACAAGGCGCCAGCAGCGGCAGCGCCTCTTGCTGTTCCCAATTCAGCAGAGATATGAGCCAATCCGTGTGCCGCCATCGGTGGAATGAAAATAGGTATATCTACTTTACTGCCAAGTAATTCGGTTGTTGTGTCGGGTTCTTTTATCCCCGCAAGATAGCGGGGAATAATTTGGTAATCGTCAAAGGCTCTGGTATTTTCACGTAGCGTCCATTCATCACCTGAACCACTGCTAATATAGCCAAATTGAGGAGCAGGAATCAGTTTACGAGCTTCTTCTTCCAAATCATAAAGATTAATAATATCAAGGGCTTTTTCTACACTACCTGTCTTATAAGCTCCTTGCAGTTTTATGTTAGCAGTTGCAGCATTAGCTGAAGATACCGTAGATAGGATACCGGCAGCAGCAAGACTTAATCCTCCAACCATGACGTCTCTTCTTGATGGCATACAATTCTCCCTTACTTAAAGTAGGCTTATAAATATTGACAATAAATTTTGTCCACATATATAAGGATAGACAAATTCTGGATAATTCAAGCTAATAAATAATTAAGCATGTTTTTATGAGCTTATAAAGCTTGTTGAACCCGGTGATTTTTTGTTGTGAGAGGTTCATCTAAAAATTCAAAATTTTATTTCAGGTGTTGTTCTATTACCTCAATTAACTATAAGAAAATAATTAATTGCTAAAAGTTATAAAAAATTTTCATCGTTCTTTATCAGAAAGAGACTATTATTGAAATGCAATATCAAAATGATATTCGATGATAAGGGAAATTTTTATTTTAATATCTATTAACTCAAAATCTTATTTAATGAAAACATTATTTTTTCCTTAAGGAGAAATTATGAGTAATAAAAATGAATTTAAAGCTTTTTCTGCTAGCCAAGATGCTAATGTTGTTTCTCAAGGAGAATATGAAGAAAGTCGAGACCTGAACACAGGGATTCCACCCAATACTATTTCTATTGGCTTATTAAATAAAGTCTTGCGTCAGTCATCAACGATATCATCTGTGGTAGCTAATTTTATCTCTACACAATCTAGCGATGATGTTTTGGATGATGGCGATATCGTCAAACTCACTACACAATTAAATAGAGCTTTAGAGCAGAAAATCACAACGGAAATTCCAAGTGCTTCATTAGCACAGGAAGGCATTGTTCAGCTTACAGACCAGCTTGGTAATAGCAGCACGTTGGCCGCGACACAAAAGCTTACCCAAGAATTAGCAGATTCGTTTAATGAAAAGCTTAGTAATAGAGTGCCTAATATTCGGAAAGTGAATGGTAAGGAATTGTCTGAGGATATTCATTTGGGTGCCGTAGATATCGGTGTATACACACCAGAACAAATAGACCAAAAAATTAATATTGCAGTAGACAGGAGAATCGATACTGAATTAGACAAGAAAATTAGTATTGAAGTTGATAAAAAGATTAATGCTAAAGGTAATAAGAATACAGCCGGTAAAGCTACTAATGGCTGGTGGAAATGTGGAGATACCGGTGTAATTTATCAATGGGGACGCACTGACGTGATCCAAAGTGGCAATGTAGCTCGTATTCAATTACCAATTAGTTTTTCCAATATGGATTATTCTGTGAATATTAATCCTATCCAGAGCAAAATAGGTAGTATGGGGGCAGTTATTGGCTACGTAAATGTAATTGATAGCTCATCTTTCGATTTATTAAACTCTTGGGTAAATGCCAGATGGAACAGTCCATTCTTTTGGATAGCGATAGGATATTAGTTATGTATTATTACAGTGCAAAAACCAATGCATTCTACCCAATAGAGTTGAAAGAGAATTATATTGCGGCTGGTTCATTGCCGGATGATATTATGGAAATCAATAGTGATATTTATCATGAATATGCCGCTAATAACGCACCAGAAGGAAAATACCGTATAGCCGGTAAAAATGGCTTGCCAGAATGGGCTGATATTCCTCCACCCACAAAAGATGAATTACAACAATATGCTCAATTCCAAAAGCAGCAATTAATGGCTGAGGCAATAAAGCAAATCGCACCATTACAAGATGCTGTTGATCTAGATATTGCTACTGAAGAAGAGAAAATAGCTTTATCGGCATGGAAAGAATATAGAGTAATGCTTAACCGGGTAGATATTTCACAGGAGAACGATATTGATTGGCCTGAACAACCAAGGTAATCGATAAACGCTGAATTTCCCCAAAAAAATTAGCTGCTTGACTTTTTTTGGGGAATCCAGGATGCCAGCTATCCTTAAATCTTAATTTCTGATTATCTGCTAGGTAGATACACATAATAATATCAACTACTGATGAAAACGGCGGTTGCCAACGGCAACTGCCAATTCCTCATCAAAATCAAGCTGAAACGTTGGAAATAGAATAACTTCCTATCCCAGTGCGTTGGCTAAACCTCTGTTGGCGGCGATATGCAAACACATCTTCCACATGACCATCTTTAATCCGTTCCTGTAGCGCTCGCCAATAATCTGCTTTGAACAAATCACTATGCATCTCTTCAAAATAGCGGCGAATGCGACTGTCAGTACAAAGAAAGTGCCTGAATTCCTCAGGAAAAACATCATTTTGCGCCACACTGTACCAAGGTTCACTGGCAAATTCATCTTCTGGATAACGCGGCGGCGGTATATCGCGGAAGTTAACTTCCGTCATATAACAGATTTCATCATAGTCGTAGAACACCACACGCCCATGCCGTGTCACACCAAAGTTTTTGAACAACATATCTCCGGGGAAAATATTCGCCGCAGCAAGTTGTTTAATCGCATTGCCGTATTCTTCAATCGCATCTTTCAGTTCTTGTTCATCCACCTGTTCCATATAGATATTCAACGGTGTCATCCGGCGTTCCATATACAAATGCTTGATAAGGATCTTATCCCCAAAATCTTCCAACTTTTCCGGTATTTCTTTCTGCAACTCTTCCATTAGCTCAGGACTGATACGGACCTTATCAACAACGAAATTTTCGAATTCCTGTGTGTCAGCCATTCTCCCCACACGGTCATGCTCTTTGACCAACCGGTAGCACTCTTGTACCCGCTCCTGAGTCACCTCTTTCTGTGGCGCAAATTTATCTTTAATAACCTTGAATACTCTATCAAATGAAGGAGAAGTAAACACCAACATCACCATACCTTTAACACCGGGAGCAATCATAAATTGCTCTTTGGAGAAGGTAATGAATGCCAGATATTCCCGGTAATATTCTGTCTTACCATGCTTCTGACAGCCAATTGCCATATAAAGCTCAGAAGTCGATTTGGCCGGCAAAATTTCTCTCAGCCACTCAACCAAAGCCGCAGGTAAAGGCGCATAAACCATAAAATAGGAACGAGCAAAACCGAATACAATGCTGGCATCAGCCTGATCGGTCAGACAGGTATCAATAAAAATCTCACCAGATTCGTTATGATGGATCGGCAATAAGAAAGGGTAAACCTGATTTTCAATGCGGATTTTACCCACTAGCCAGGCAGCTTTATTACGATAAAACAGTTCATTCACTATCTGAAAAGTCGCCTGTAATAATTCTCCGGCTGGTAATGCTCTTTGCAGATAATCCGTGATGTAACGAATATCCCTCTCCAGATCCTCCCAGTGCAAACGCAGCGGCAAATCATTAAGTATTGTCCGTAGCATTGAGGCAAGATTGCCATCAGGGAAAAAGTCACGCGATAACGGCCGGGGAATATCCCGAAATCTGCGGGCAGGCTGGGAGGTAAAAATAAATAACTTATCCGGCGTCAGGTTACGATGCTCAAACAAACGGCAATAAACAGAATTAAAAAAACTCTCGGCAATTTCAAATCGGGGATAATCTGGTAATAAACTGGTATAAACCACCTTCACTTCGGCAATGTACTCTTCATCATACCCGAAAGCGCCATGTA
Organism: Photorhabdus viridis; assembly: GCF_040256935.1. Taxonomy (NCBI): domain Bacteria; kingdom Pseudomonadati; phylum Pseudomonadota; class Gammaproteobacteria; order Enterobacterales; family Morganellaceae; genus Photorhabdus; species Photorhabdus viridis. Next base: position 4,957 of record NZ_JBEJZY010000033.1, on the reverse strand, counting down.
TGCATTTAAGCTGCTCAACGACCAACCCAACATGGTGATCATAAAGATTGATGCGCTTTTTCATGGCTTGCTGAACGGCGCGCCAATCGGCCTGTTCAAAGCGTTGCTGTGCACCTGAAGTCACCTCCAAAAAGCGACCATACTGTGCATCGAATCCTTGTAAAATCGTTTGTGCTATCAGATGTGCTGAATCTATCCCCATCGCAACTCCTCAATATATTCAGCCTGCAATAAGCAGGCTGAATGGAACAAGAAACACAACAATCAGAACTGCTGCTCTTCCGTGGAACCAGTCAATGCAGTAACAGATGATGTTTCCCCCTGAATAATCGTGGTCACTTTATCGAAATAACCTGTACCCACTTCCTGCTGATGGGAAGAGAAGGTATAACCACGTTCAATGGATTCAAATTCTTTTTCCTGAACTTTCTCCACATAATGTTTCATGCCTTCTCCCTGCGCGTAAGCGTGTGCCAGGTCAAACATGTTGAACCACATACTGTGAATACCCGCCAGAGTAATAAATTGGAATTTATAACCCATTGCTGACAGTTCAGCCTGGAAACGCGCAATGGTCTTATCATCCAAATTCTTTTTCCAATTGAACGATGGAGAACAGTTGTAAGCCAGTAATTTACCAGGATATTTAGCATGAATCGCCTTAGCAAAACTGCGAGCCATTTCGATATCAGGCGTTGACGTCTCACACCATACCAAGTCAGCATACGGCGCATAAGCCAAACCACGACTAATCGCCTGATCGATACCTGCTCTGGTACGGAAAAATCCTTCACAAGTCCGCTCGCCAGTAATAAATTCACTGTCATAAGCGTCGCAATCAGAAGTCAACAAATCAGCTGCATCGGCATCTGTACGGGCAATCAGCAGTGTCGGCACGCCAGACACATCCGCCGCCAGACGCGCAGCAACCAATTTTTGAATAGCCTCTTGTGTCGGAATCAGAACTTTACCGCCCATATGACCACATTTTTTCACCGCAGCAAGTTGATCTTCAAAGTGAACAGCGGCAACGCCAGCCTCAATCATGGCTTTCATCAATTCAAAAGCATTCAGAACACCACCAAATCCTGCTTCCGCATCTGCCACAATTGGCAGAAAATAATCGGTATATCCCTGGCTATCAGTACCAATGCCATTTGCCCACTGAATCTGATCTGCACGGCGGAAACTGTTGTTAATACGTTTGACTACTGCCGGAACCGAATCCACCGGATAGAGGGATTGATCAGGATACATATTGGATGCGGTGTTAGCATCAGCCGCAACCTGCCAGCCAGAAAGATAAATCGCTTCAATACCCGCTTTCGCCTGCTGTAATGCCTGTCCGCCGGTCAATGCACCCAATGAGTTCACATAACCTTTCTTTGCCTTGCCATTCAGTAATTCCCACAACTTTTTAGCGCCAAGCTGCGCCAATGTATGTTCAGGATTAACCGAGCCGCGCAATTTAACCACTTCTTCCGCACTGTACGGACGGATAATTCCATTCCAGCGAGCGCTTTTCCATTCTTGTTCCAATTGAGCGATTTGTTGAGTTCTAGAGATTGTCATGACTTCTACTTCCTAATCTTTTATTAAATTAATCGGATAATAGTGGTTTATTATTATTTGTTGCTTAATCGAGCAATTGATATCCCGGCAGTGTCAGGAAATCTATCAGTTCGTCCTGCGTCGTAATATGCTCCATCAACTCGGCCGCATCGTTAAATCGCCCTTGGCTGAAACGTGTTTCTCCAACTTCTTGCTTAATGACCTCCATTTCCTCTTCCAGCATTTGTCTGAATAAGTTTTTTGTTACTTTTTTACCGTTGGATAATGATTTTTCATGATGAATCCATTGCCAAATGGATGTCCGAGAAATTTCTGCTGTCGCAGCATCTTCCATCAAGCCATAGATAGGCACGCACCCATTTCCTGAAATCCAGGCTTCAATGTATTGAACTGCTACGCGGATATTGGCGCGCATCCCTTCTTCAGTGCGCTCTCCTGGGCAAGGTTCCAGCAATTGCACAGCTGTGATAGGCGCATCTTCCTCGCGGGAAATCACTAGCTGATTTTGCTGTTCTCCCAATGCCTTATCGAAAATTTCCATTACCGTATCGGCAAGACCAGGATGAGCAACCCATGTACCATCATGGCCATTACGCGCTTCCAACTCTTTATCCGCCCGGACTTTATCTAACACCCATTTGTTGTGTTCAGTATCTTTGCTTGGAATAAAGGCGGCCATTCCTCCCATCGCAAATGCTCCGCGTTTATGGCAGGTTTTGATCAGTAAGCGGGAATAAGCACTCAGGAATGGCTGATCCATCGTGACAGACTGACGATCAGGCAAAACCCGGTCACTATGATTTTTCAATGTCTTGATATAGCTGAAAATATAATCCCAGCGACCACAGTTAAGACCAACAATATGGTGACGAAGATGGTAAAGAATCTCATCCATCTGAAATACAGCGGGCAGAGTTTCAATCAACACCGTTGCTTTGATTGTGCCTCTCGGTAAATCAAAACGATCCTCTGCAAAACTAAACACATCACTCCACCAAAGCGCTTCGTGGTAAGACTGAATTTTGGGTAAATAGAAATAAGGACCACTCCCTTTTGCCAGCAATTGCTGATAGTTGTGGTAAAAATAGAGCGCGAAATCAAACAATCCGCCGGCAATAGGTTCATCCTGATAGAGAACATGTTTTTCCGGTAAATGAAGCCCCCTTACCCGTGCGATCAAAACAGCCGGATCAGATTGTAACTGGTACTGTTTACCCTGCTCATTAACGTAAGAAATTGTGTCATTAACAGCATCACGTAAATTAATTTGCCCCTCAATAACCTTATCCCAAGCTGGTGCTAAGGAATCTTCGAAATCGGCCATGAAAACTTTTACATTCGCATTCAAAGCGTTGATCACCATTTTCCGTTCTACTGGTCCAGTGATTTCTACTCTGCGGTCACGGAGATCGGTTGGAATGTTTTGAATTTTCCATTTACTTTCTCGAATGGAACTAGTTTCCGAAATAAAATCAGGCAATTCACCGCCATCAATTTTCTGCTGCCAAACATCGCGATCCACTAATAGTTTTTTCCGTGTATCAGTAAACTGAACCACCAGATTTGCCAGAAAATCTACCGCTTCAGGCGTCAAAATTTCCTGTTCTGCCGCTCTAAATCGCTTAATAAACGATAATTCAGTCACTAAAGTTTGCTGCGTCATTCACTCACCCTCATTTTAAAGCACACCTGAATAAGAGTAATCTATATTCAAAATAAATCAAAAACGATTTCCATTTTTTTAAAAAATTAATTTTATTCAATTAAAAACAATGATTTAAATGACAAATTACCTATACATAATTAGAGAAATCGATTCCATAAATTATATGATGATTTTATTAAGTTTTTGTTATATAAGATAAACTACAAAAAGTGCGATGTTTTGACAGAAGATCAGAAAAAAATCTGGGGAATAGAATGGCTGAGATTCAGCCATTTATGAAGATATTAGTCCAGTGTTGGATTCATGTAGGTAAGATCATATGGCGTAATCTGGTACACATAGTAATTCAGCCAGTTAGAAAACAATAAATGCCCGTGGCTGCGCCATGATGCTAATGGTTTTCTTTCTGGATTATTATCTGGAAAATAATTTATTGGGATCTTTGGATCCAGACCTGCCGCTAAATCACGTAAATATTCACCAGCCAATGTTCCGGCATCATATTCAGGATGACCCGTAACAAACACCATGCGTTTATCTTTACTCGCCAGTAAATACACGCCTGCATCTTCAGAGCAGGAAAGAATATCCAGATCAGTATGTTCACGAATAACCTGTTCAGGAAAGTCCGCATAGCGGGAATGAGGAGCAAAAAAAGATTCATCAAACCCCCGGGTCAAAAGTGCCAGAGGGTCAAGAGTAGTATGATAATAAACACCTGATAATTTTATTTCTCTGGTAAGCTTCGGCAAACCATACAAAATATTCAACGCTGCTTGTACTGCCCAACAGATAAATAGAGTAGAAGTTACATGCTCCTTTGCCCAACTAATTATTCTTTCGATCTGCCCCCAATATGCCACATCGCCAAATTCAACCAACCCCAATGGAGCACCAGTGACAATTAAACCATCAAAATTTTGATGTTTTATCTGCTCGAAATCACAATAAAAGTTATTCAAATGCTCAATAGGCGTATTTCTACACTTCCGGTTATCTACTCTGAGTAACTGAATATCTACCTGTAAAGGTGTGTTGGATAGCAATCGTAAAAATTGATTTTCTGTCTCAATCTTCTTTGGCATTAGGTTAAGCAGCAATACCTTTAGCGGACGTATATTTTGAATATTTGCACGGGTAGATGTCATCACGAACACATTTTCGTCTCGTAAGAAATTCACAGCAGGTAATTCATCCGGTATACAAATTGGCATGCTATAACCTCGATTTTTTTATCCGTTTACATATTTAGACTTCTAGACAGCTAAATCTAACTAAGTATTAGCTGAATGTCGAGGCTTTACAAGTAAGCTGAAATTATTTCATTTTGTTCATACTACGATATCCAACATAACAATAATTAATAAATTTTTAATATTTTAAACAGGAAACAATTTCATTTTTATATAAAAAGATAATAAGGTTAATTTACTTAAAAATTAAGAAAATCAATACAAAAAGACAAGATTTATGAAGTTAGCTAGCAAGCTATAAATACTAAAAATAATATACCTTACGAAACAAATAATATTAATTAATAAATTATTCTTATTGCTAAACTATCAGATTTACCTCCAGCACCGAAATACATTTTATGAGGAAAATCCTAAAAAGAACATAATAAAAAAAGGGATAAAACGGTTAATTTGGCAGGATTTAAGCCCTGAAAAAAGGGGGAGGATTATCCGAAAAAACAGGAAGAAGTATTTTTATATCATC
>NZ_JBEJZY010000032.1:0-64113 GCF_040256935.1 Photorhabdus viridis | reverse complement strand
AAGCGGCGGGACTCGTCGTTTCTGCCCATGGAGGCCAGTGTAAATCCGTCACACAGACGGTTGCGGCCTAGGAAGTGGGAAGCCTCGCCCGACAGGGCGGGGAGCAGTCACCAGATAAGGCTGTTGGTGGTGAAATTGTCATTATAGCCAAAGCTGGAAAACCTTATGTCCAGCTTGTATCAATCACCCAACAAAACAGAGTTCCTGGAGGATTCGAAGATCTTATTACGATAGAAGAGGATTTTTTTAATGCAGATCGAGAAATTCAGTTCATGTTTGAAGGTGACAAATGAAACGTTTGCTGCTCGATACACCTGTTTTCATCTGGTGGCTTACCAATGACCCGAATTACACTGATTCAAATATACCTGAGCTTTAGGGAATAAATTTACAACTCGCTATAAGCTATTGACTATCTCCCCTAAAGCTATTATCAGAGCAGAAAAATTTTAGATCGTCTTCTTAGCCGCTTGTAAATAAAGCATCTCCAGCGCGATAGTCGCACCTGCCAGAGCGGTAATCTCAGACTGGTCATAAGCTGGCGCAACTTCCACCACATCCATACCCACAATATTCAGCGGCTGTAAACCACGCAATAATTTCAATGCGCGATCGGTTGTCAAGCCACCAATTACCGGTGTACCGGTACCGGGTGCAAAAGCAGGATCAAGACAATCGATATCAAAAGTCAGATAAACCGGCATATCGCCAACAGTCTCTTTTATCTGAGCAACCAAATCATTCACATCACGGTCATTAACCTGAGCGGCATCCAACACCGTGAAACCATCATCCTGACCATGTTCGGTACGGATACCAATCTGTACTGAATGAAGTGGATCGATCAACCCTTCATTCGGCGCATGATAGAACATGGTGCCATGATCAAATTTGCTGCCGTTTGGATAGGTATCAGAATGAGCATCAAAATGAATCAAAGCCATTTTGCCGAAATGTTTGGCATGCGCGCGCAATAAAGGCAAAGTAATGAAGTGGTCACCGCCAAAAGAGAGCATGCGCTTACCGGAAGCCAGCAGTTTTTCAGCATGCGCCTGTAACTTATCACTCATATTCTGAGCATCACCAAAGTCGAAGACCAAATCACCACAATCCACAACGTTCAGATGCTCGCGTAATTTAAAATCCCACGGCCAACGGCTGCTTTCCCACGCCAGGTTGGTAGAAACCTGACGAATAGCCGCAGGCCCGTGGCGACTGCCTGAACGGCCTGATGTTGCCATATCAAATGGCACCCCGGTAATCACCCACTCTGCATCGCTGGAATACGGCTGGAAGTTCAGCGGAAAGCGCAGGAAACCGAAGGCATTAGAAACCAAAGAGTTATCTTGTTGGTTGCCCAAGGTATTTATTGTCATGATATATCCTCAACAACCTCCTGACAGAACAAAGCTATTTCATTCCAGCATAAATACTCAAGGCCATGATGAGAGGGGGTATCTCTAAAAGAACCCCATACTCATATATCCTGAATATTTAACTGATATCAATAACCTTATCTGTATATAAGAGGTTTAATTAACGCCAGAAGATTATTCATCTTCCAGATATGTGTAGCCATAAAGACCACTTTCAAATTCCAGTAAAAATTGCTCTTGCAAGCTGGCATCCAGATCGGCGCTTTTTACCTGGTCACGGAAACGAACCATCAGTACGTTAGGATCCAGTTTTACATATTGCAGCATATCAGCGACTGAATCCCCTTCTTCACTTTGGTTATAAGTCACTTCGCCATTATCAAATACATAAACATCAATAGCCGCAGTATCCCCAAACAGATTATGCATATTGCCAAGAATTTCCTGATATGCTCCCACCATAAAGAAACCAATCATTGGCGGGTAATCAGGATCATAAGCAGGCATAGGCATGGTCGTTGCCACACCATCACCATCCACATAATGATCAATGATGCCATCGGAGTCACAGGTGATATCTAACAACACAGCACGGCGTTCCAACGGCTTATCCAGCCCCTCAATCGGTAAAACCGGGAACAACTGGTCGATACCCCATGCATCAGGCATAGACTGGAACAGAGAGAAATTCACATAGAATTTGTCTGCCATACGCTCTTGCAGCTCATCAATAATTGGCCGGTGAGCACGGTTGCTTGGATCAAGATCCTGCTGAATACGACGACAGATATTCAAATACAACTCTTCCGCCCAAGCCCGCTCAGTCAAATCCAGCATGCCATGTGCATATTGAGTATGAACATCATGCAGATCAAGCTGGCTGTCATGCAATGATTCACGTAAAGAACGTCGATTCCCTTCAGAATGCATCTCCTGCCAGGTTTCCCACAAGCTGGCGATCGGGCGGGAAGCATCCTCTGCCGGTGGCGTCGTCTGCGTAAATTCATTACGTTCAACCCCGATAACATTGGATACCAACACCGTATGGTGAGCCGTCAGAGCGCGACCAGATTCGGTGATAACAGTCGGGTGTGGTAAACCATGCTCATCACAGGCATCACCAATCCCCCAAATGACATTGTTGGCGTATTCATTCAATCCATAGTTCACAGAACAATCAGATTGAGAACGGGTTCCTTCGTAATCGACACCCAATCCCCCACCAACGTCAAAGCACTCAATATTGACACCGAGTTTATGTAACTCGACATAAAAACGGGCTGATTCACGAACACCTGTTGCGATATCACGAATATTCGCCAACTGTGAACCAAGATGAAAATGCAGTAATTGCAAGCTATCAAGCCGGCCTGCTTCACGCAGGATCTCAACTAATTGCAGTACCTGAGTCGCAGCTAGTCCAAACTTCGATTTTTCACCGCCACTGGCTTGCCATTTACCCGAACCCTGAGATGCTAAACGTGCACGGACACCCAAACGCGGGATCACATTCAGCCGTTCAGCCTCTTCCAGTACCTGAGCAATTTCAGACATTTTCTCGATCACCAGATAAACCTTGTGACCAAGCTTTTCACCTATTAGCGCCAGACGAATATATTCACGATCTTTATACCCATTACATACGATTACAGTACGAGTCATCCCCGCATGCGCTAACACCGCCATGAGCTCCGCTTTGGAACCTGCTTCAAGCCCTAAAGGCTCACCGGAACTGGCCAGTGATTCAATGACACGGCGTTGTTGGTTAACTTTAATGGGATAAACTAAAAAGTAGTCGCCTTTATAACCATACGACTCTCTGGCCCGTTTAAATGCCGCGTTAATTGAACGCAAACGATGTTGCAGGATTTGAGGAAAACAAAATAGCGCCGGCAAGCGTAAATGTTCCTGTTCCTCCTGAACTCTTTTCACCAATCCCGCAAGATCAATTCTTGCCCCTGGCAAATCAGGGTTTGGACAAACACTGACATTGCCGAGATCATTGACGTAGTAGTAACTCCCTCCCCAATATGCAATATTGTAAGTCTGTTGCATTTTACGAGCGATATTATCATTCATGGCAGTCTCCTAAATGGAGTTAGAGTTTCGCCTTCGCCTGTCATTAATAAATAACTCAAAACACCATCATTTCGCGCGTTGAGAAATATCAGGGAACAGCATGCTCTTAAGGTTGTAAAAAGCGTTTAGTTACTACTAAACAATGACAAAATTACCGAGTGACAATACGCCTGTGCGACATATCCGGCCTATTTGTTGGCAACAGATAACATCGAATTAAAGACATATTGAAAAGAAAGGAAAAAGACGCGGATATATCCGACGACAAGTGTGGCTGTTGGCCATTAGCAATCAGCAGATAATGGTTCATTACCCCATTCACCCCCACACATGACTCATACCAAGGAGCCATTTTCTCAATTGAGAAACAGAAGCTATTTGTATAGCTCTCTGCGAATCTGTAGCACAAAGAATCCAACTACGGCCGCTGTTTATACTCGCAATTACACAAAATTGCAAAATGAAATTGAACAAAACTCACATATAAACAAAGAAATTATTTGTCAGCAGATGAAAATTACTATTTGAACTAAAAAAATCTGGAACACGGATAAGAATTACCCTAGAATAGCCATCTAGATGTTAATCCATCCGTTTCCAAACTGAAATTATATTTTTAAGGTAACGTTATATAATGACCACATACCTTTTCACTTCTGAATCTGTTTCCGAAGGGCATCCTGATAAAATCGCAGACCAAATTTCTGATGCTGTCCTTGACGCTATTTTGGAACAAGATCCAAAAGCCCGCGTTGCATGCGAAACCTATGTTAAAACCGGCATGGTTATGGTTGGTGGTGAAATTACTACCAGCGCCTGGGTTGATATTGAAGAAATCACGCGGCAAACAGTTCGAGAGATTGGTTATGTTAATTCTGAGATGGGTTTTGATGCAAACTCATGCGCAGTATTAAGTGCGATTGGTAAGCAGTCACCGGATATTAATCAAGGTGTTGACCGCGAAGATCCACTACAACAAGGTGCTGGCGACCAAGGGCTAATGTTCGGTTATGCAACCAACGAAACTGATGTACTGATGCCTGCGCCTATCACTTATGCACACCGCCTGGTTCAACGTCAGGCTGAAGTTCGGAAAAATGGTGTACTGCCGTGGCTGCGTCCCGATGCTAAAAGCCAAGTAACTTTCCAATACAATAACAACAAAATTGTCGGTGTTGACGCAGTTGTCCTTTCAACACAACATTCTGACACGATTAATCAGAAAGATCTGCAAGAAGCCGTTATGGAAGAGATCATCAAGCCGGTTCTGCCTGCTGAGTGGTTAACTCCAACAACCAAATATTTCATCAACCCAACCGGCCGTTTTGTTATTGGCGGCCCAATGGGTGATTGCGGCCTGACTGGCCGTAAAATTATCGTAGATACTTACGGTGGCATGGCTCGTCACGGTGGCGGCGCATTCTCCGGTAAAGATCCATCTAAAGTTGACCGTTCAGCGGCTTATGCTGCACGTTATGTCGCAAAAAATATTGTTGCCGCAGGCCTGGCTGATCGCTGTGAAATTCAAGTTTCCTACGCTATCGGTGTTGCAGAGCCAACTTCTATTATGGTGGAAACGTTTGGTACAGAAAAAGTTTCAACAGCAACCCTGACTCTGCTGGTGCGTGAATTCTTCGATTTGCGTCCTCATGGCTTGATTCAGATGCTGGATCTGTTACATCCAATCTACCGTGACACTGCTGCCTACGGCCATTTTGGTCGCCCACAATTCCCGTGGGAAGCGACAGATAAAGCAGAAATTCTGCGTGATGCTGCTGGCCTAAAACAATCAGCGATCAATATGTAAAAGCAAAAAACCTGGTTTGAATAACTGAACCAGGTTTTTCTTAACATTCAACTACCCTCGCCTTCTTCGATTTTCAACATATGCAATCAGCCAGAATTCCAGTTGCCTTACAACAAGCGGTTATGCGTACTTTGCGGCAAAAGTTGCAACAGGCAAACATATATCTTAATCGTGATTTTCCAGAACCTACGATAAATTACCGCCAGCGTGGTACCTCCGCAGGCAGTGCATATATAAAAGATTGGCAAATCCGCCTTAATCCGGTGCTATTGATTGAAAACCAACAAGCTTTTATTGATGAAGTTATCCCCCACGAACTGGCTCACCTATTGGTTTACCGCTATTTTGGCAAAGTGCCTCCACATGGAAAACAATGGCGTTGGATGATGGAAGAAGTATTAGGTTCTACAGCTAGCCGAACACATAAATTTGAAGTCGATTCAGTGCGCAGTAAAACTTTTACTTATTACTGTCGCTGCCAACAACATGAGCTGACTTTGCGACGTCATAATAAGATATTACGGGAAGAGAGCCATTATATGTGTAAGAAATGTGGAGAAAAGCTTATTGCTAAATCAATTTTTTCTTTTAATTCTGATTTATAAATATTTATAAAAGAATGGGATTAAATTATATTTTACTATCCAAGTGAGTATTATTTTTACCGCACTAAAAAAATAAAAAGCAGTGATTAAGGATTGTTTAAAGCGAGTAAAAGATTCGATACTCTGCCGACATAGAAAGAGAAAGCAGCAGAAAAAAGTTTTAAATTGACTAATAAAACAAAATGACAACATTAATCCAATAGCAAAAATATAAAATTATATTAAAATATTTAACAGAATTAATCGTATTAAGCGAAAAAGCACGAAAATATTTAAAATCACTAAAGATTATTAAAGAAATTGGCGTTATTTTTAATACCATTAACACATCTGTTACTCTCTGATTTTAAACCTAAAAAAATAAAATAAATAAAAACGAAAAAAATTAATTATCAGTTTAATGAAAATGGGAGAATTAAATAAAGAACTAAAAATGAAAAAACATTAAATTACTAGTAAGGCCGTGCCAATAAAGATAAAAATTGGATATGATTAGCGTTCGTTAAACGTAAAACACAATATCCTATGATGATTAAACTTAATAAAAAGCAGGTATTAAAAGAGATAAAAACAATGGTTAAAACTTTATACCGATTAAAACCATAAGTTAAAAAATAACTTTTAATTACAGTTTAAAGCCTGACCATCATAAATCTATCAGTTAAAAATGAGAAAAACAACTGGTTTTATTAATACTGATATGCCCTGTAAAAAGAAAAAATAAGAATATTAAATAGTTTAATAAGATAATATATTTAAAAAAGAACCGACTTTAATAATGCTTTCAAATTAAAATAAACTTTGTTATAAACTAGTTAAATCATCGATTATAAAAAAATACCAAAGGAATGATTTAACAGAATACGAATCAGGTTACTTGCAGTGTTACTATGTAAAACCGTAAATACGCCAGATTAAACTTGTTTTACACTGCTTTAATCATTCTTGTTCGTAAAAAAGTCTTCTTTTTGTAAAGAGGAATTCTTTTTCATCCTTAATTTAAATCACACTCATAATTTCATTATTCAATAATATCTATAGGTTTCTATCTCATTGTGGCTTTTGAAAAATAAAATCATACTCGTTGTTTTTATTTGTATTTCCTAATAATACCTAATGAGATAAATATAAAATTGAAACGCTTAATCAGCACACATCAAAAGATAGTGATATATCACGTAAATACTCTCTATAACTAATGGAAAAAGTGGAAGATTAAATTGTATAATTTAAATATTGCATCCAATCGCTTTCTGTAAAGTGAATAAATACTTACCTAATTAATGCCCATTGGAATTATTTTTCTGGCATACCTGTTGTTGAAGCGCCTATATCCTTTGCCAGAGAAAATCGACGTTTTCGCTATAAGGGCAAGATTTTAACTATGCGCAATTTAGTGTCACAACCGGTAGTAATAGCGGTAGATACTTTGGAATTTGGTCAGATGAACAACTGACACATGAAATTATCCTAAATGTATAAACTTAAACTCAGGAGAATTCCCGTGGATAAAATAAGAACTGTTGCAGAAACTTTAGCAGTATTACATCAGTATCATGATTTGGTTGGTGTAAAACGGCAGCCAAAGCAACTGAAAACCTCGGATTTTGACGGCAAGGTAATATTTTCTAATGATCCGAAGACAGCGACTGTGCCTCCTGCATTTTTTACCGTACAAACCATACAAGAGCTGAAGGAACTCGGTGGTGTGCCTGATAGTGAGTATGGCCCTGGCAGAATGGAACCCCACCATCCATTGCCGGAACCGTTTTCTGCTGAACGGCTGGCAAATGTCACGGGTAATCATATTGATTTATGCAAAGCGTTTAGAGCCTATATCTATAGTGATTCTACTTTGGTCAAAGATTATGAAGACATTCTTAATGCTAAACGTTTCCCGATGAAGATTGCGCTGTACAGTGGCGAAAGTATTACTATTACCGCAGATAATCCAGTGATTGTTGAAGATAAAGAGGGTTATGGTGAGCCGGTTGCCTTAGTGTATGACCAGATAATCTTTGAACAAGGAGGTCAAATTATTTACTGCACTAACGGTAGCATGGAAGCGAACAGCGTTATAGGACATGGAACTGATAAAAAGCAGGGTATTGTCAATAGAGGTACTGATGGAATCGATAATTCAGAGGGGAGCCAAGGAAATAATGGGATTAATGGCAGTAATGGTAATACGGGTACAGAGGGTAAAAGCAGCTGCAACATTCAATCCACGCCAGGTACAGATGCAACCAGTGGTTCTGCGGGAGCATCAGCGGGGAATGGTGGACGAGCTGGAGATGCAAATGACGTCACTGTTACGGTTCAATCTTTTATAGGATTAGTTAATGCGCTATCACTGGGTGGTCGTGGTGGTCACGGTGGTGACGGTGGAAATGGGGGGAATGGCGGAAATGGCGGAAATGGGGGGGATGTTAACAAAACAAAAAGCAAGTGTAGTCCTGGGTCTGGAGGAAACGGGGGGTCTGGAGGAAATGGCGGGGATGGGGGAGATGGGGGTAAAGGTGGAGACAGTGGTAACATCTATATTAATTTCTCTGACGGTCAGCCAATAATTAATGCTCTGTCATATAGAGGTGATGGTGGTAATGGCGGGAAAGGTGGGAAAGGCGGTAGTGGCGGAATAGGCGGGAACAGCGGAAAAAATAACGGCCAACCAGGCGCATCTGGTCAAGATGGTTCTGAGGGAAAACCAGGAGATGAAGGTATATCTGGTAAGATATTTATCAACGGCCAGTCGCACTAATTTTGTGCGCCATATTCTTTCTATGGCGCCCTGAATTTGTAGTATGAAATTGTTGGGAAAAAGTTACTTCAACCAACCTTTCTTTTGAGCAGACTCTAATTGTGGCAGTAGATATTGCCACAATTCAGGATAGACATCGGCAATAAAGTGATTGCGATTCATCACCTGCTCAAGACGAATACCGTTTTCCACCCAGCTTTGTCCCTTATTATGCAGATTCATCAGAATCGGCATTAATCTATCCAGCGTAATAGCAAAACAGGCATCCTGACTTTCCCCTGCTTCGTATTCCTGCCAAAGTGACATAAAGTGATTTTTTTGCGTTTCAGGTAGTAAGCCAAAAAGACGGTTAGCGGCTTTAACTTCCTGATCATGAATGGCTTCACGAGCAGCTAAATCATAAACCATCACATCACCGGCATCGATTTCAACGATATCGTGAATCAATGCCATCTGAATAACCCGCTGAATATCAACTTCTTTTACATACGGCGCAAAACTCATCGCAGCGATAGCAAAATGCCAGCTATGTTCTGCTGAATTTTCCTGGCGGTGGTTATCTAATAATTTGGTGCGCCGCTGAACTTTTTTCAGTTTATCCAGCTCCATCAAAAAACCGATTACATCCGTAAAAGGGCCAAAATCAACGGCAGGTACTGCTAACGACATACAAACCTCATAAATTATTTTTCTTCAACAAGGGAATAAGGCAGAGGCTGAATGGTCAGTGAATGTTCTTCATCGTCACGGACTCGGAACACGCTATCACTTTCCATATCATTATTCATGACGACCTGTACCCAAATACGATTATCATTCAATTTAACCGCAGCTAAAACAGTGCCCGTTCTCCGCCATTTATCTCCCAATCGCCATTCCAGATCATCACCGGCAACAGGCATTTTGGCAGCACTACCCGCCAGCCAGTACATTGCACGTTTATTTGCACCGCGATATTTAGCACGGGCCACCATTTCCTGACCGGTATAACAACCTTTTTTAAAACAGATACCACCCGCGAATGCCTGAAGGTTAGTTGCCTGTGGAATAAACTGCGCGCTGTTGGCGGCATCAATGACCGGGAAACCGGCTTCAATATCCAGAGCCAACCACTGTTCGCTGTGATTAAGTTGAGCTTGAAGTTTTTCTGTTAGCTGTTCAGCAGTGACAGTGTCTGTAACCAGAAGGAACCGCTCAGACGGCAAGGTAAAATGGAGCAAAGTAGTGGCTTCATGTTGAACTACCGCATTATCTGCATCCGGCAGCGCAGGGAAGATATTGCTTAGTGCTTCACGGCAACCTTTACCTGCGACACCTAGCAGTACCGTATTTTCATCCTGAACTAGCGTAATTTTGGAGAATACTGCATATTTTTTCAGCTCCTTAAGCTGGTTTTCCAGCACACTGCGGCGTTCAATATAAGCAAGGCTTTCACCACGATGAAAGAGACGCAGATTACTCCACATTTTGCCTTTCGCGTCACAATGCGCACTGAGCACATGTTGATTCGCTGCAAGAGCAGCAATATCTGCTGTCACCTGACCTTGCAAATATTTTTCTGCATCCGGTCCGGTTGCGGTTACCAGACCCCAGTCATCCAGAGAGATTAAAGTCAGGGGAAGGGTTGATGAAGACAATGGAGATTGTGAAGAAAACGGAGTTTTATAAGCCATGACACATCCTGCCAGTCAGATATTTGAGCCAATGATGCATCATGGTAAAAGAGCTGAAGCACAATGCAAGTAGTTATTATTGCGATTAGCTGGCATGATGCATGAGTTTGCCGGGCGATTTAATGGCTGATGGTTTTAAGATAAACAATGAGAATTAAAAAGGGGATTTTTTGAACATGGATATTAATAATAAAGCACGTATACACTGGGCATGTCGGCGTGGAATGCGTGAGTTGGATATTTCAATTATGCCATTTTTTAAGCATGAATATGACTCACTGAGTGATGATGATAAACACCTTTTTATTCGCTTACTTGAATGTGCTGATCCTGATCTGTTCAACTGGTTGATGAATCATGGACGTCCGGAAGATGAGGCGCTATTCCGCATGATTAAACTTATTCAGAATAGAAATAAAGCTCGTGGTCCTGTGGAAATGTGATCTCAGGGTATCTTGGAATACCCAGCTTATTTCCACCTGCGTCCATGGTGTGATAGCGTTTATCGTATTGTTGGCTCCGTGGCCGGCGGATGATTCTATTTTCTGGCTTCCTTTGGTACTGTTGATCATTGCCAGTTGGGGGCGTAGTCAGAAAAATATCCGGAAATTACAAGGGCCTTTGGTTCTGCTCAATAATAATAAGTTGCAATGGAAAAAGCACGAGTGGCAAATTATCCGGCAGCCGTGGGGGTGTCGCTATGGCGTGCTGATCACAGCGCAATCTTTTTATAACCGGAAAAAAATCCGATTATGGATAGCATCCGATAGCATGCCACAGGATGAGTGGAGGAATATCAACCAATTATTGTTGCAATATCCTGATATCTGATTGAGCTGAAATTGTTTTGATTAAAATAAAGGTTCCATTTCTTGCAGGATCTGCATACACCATTGTGATAAACGATCATCAGTTTGCTCAAATTGGTTTACGTCATCCAGAGCCAGCCCGACAAATTGCGAACCATTATCAGTTAATGGCTTCGGGCTGGTAAATTCATAACCTTCTGTGGGCCAAAAGCCAATGAAATGTACACCAGAAGGGCGTAAATGGTGATATAGCATACCGAGAGCATCAAGGAACCATTCGCCGTAATCAATTTGATCACCCATACCGTACATGGCGACGATTTTTCCCTGTAAATTAAGGGAAGGAAGTTGATCCCAGATAACCAGCCAATCTTCCTGCAATTCACCAAAATCCCATGTTGGGATACCAAGAATCAGTACCGAATACTCTTCCATTAATTCAGGTGTTGTCTCTTTAATATCGTGGAGATCAACCAAATCTTCGCCGAGGATATCGCGAATTTTCTCTGCTACCATTTCGGTGTAGCAAGTGCTAGAGCCGTAAAAAAGACCAATCTTCATCATTAATCATTATGGTTTTTGAATATCTGGGGTGGCATTGTAACAGAATAATTGCTTTTTCAGGCATAATAGCCAGCAGAGATATGCAGATTTAAGGAAAAGAGTTTCGTGTCAAAACAACAAACTCAGTTGACAAATCCACTGATAGAACAATTTCTTGATGCTATTTGGCTGGAACATGATCTTGCAGAAAATACGCTTGTTTCTTACCGGCTGGATTTACAGGCGCTGGATAATTGGTTAATACATCATGGTCATGATTTATTATCTGTCCAGTCGATTGATTTGCAGTCTTTTCTGGCAGAACGAGTGGATGGAGGGTATAAAGCCAGTAGCTCGGCGCGTTTATTGAGCGCCATGCGTCAGTTATTTCTCTATTTTTACCGGGAAAAAATGCGGGAAGATGATCCGACAGCGCTTTTATCTGCACCGAAATTACCAAAGCGGTTGCCGAAAGATTTAAGTGAAAAGCAAGTAGAAGATTTGCTTAATACACCTTGCACAGATCAACCTGTGGAGCTAAGGGATAAGGCGATGCTTGAAGTGCTTTATGCCTGTGGCTTGCGGGTATCTGAGTTGGTGGGGCTGACACTGTCTGATGTTAGTTTGCGTCAAGGCGTGGTGAGAGTCATTGGTAAAGGGAATAAAGAACGACTGGTACCTTTAGGAGAAGAGGCCGTTTATTGGCTAGAGAATTATCTGGAGTATGGGAGAGCTGGGTTGCTGAATGGTGCAACATTGGATGTGCTTTTTCCCAGCAACCGGGGGCGGCAAATGACCCGACAGACTTTCTGGCATCGCATTAAACATTATGCTGTATTGGCCGGGATTGATACTGAACGGTTATCTCCTCATGTTTTGCGCCATGCATTTGCAACACATTTGCTTAATCATGGCGCTGATTTACGGGTTGTGCAAATGTTGCTGGGGCATAGCGATCTATCCACAACACAAATATATACTCATGTCGCAACCGAGCGGCTTAGATTGTTACATCAACAACATCATCCGCGTGGGTGAGCATGGATTTAAAGGAACTGAAAATGAAAAAAAGTGGGTTATGTTTTTCTCTTTTGCTGGCCTTATTTAGCGGAAATGCGCTTGCTGATGATGACGCGGTTCATGGCGCGATGCAAAAGCTGGGGATCAAAGCAGAAAATATCCAGCCATCGCCGATTGTCGGCTTGAATACGATAGTGACTGAGCACGGTATCATTTATCTGTCTGATGATGGCAAGTATTTATTGCAAGGGCCAATTTACGATGTCAGCGGCAGCACTCCGGTGAATGTCAGTAATCAATTGTTGATGAAAAAGCTGGAAGCGATGAAAGACCAAATGATTGTTTACAAAGCGCCGAAAGAGAAGCATGTTGTTACTATTTTCACTGATATTACATGTGGTTACTGCCATAAATTGCATGAAGAGATGAAAGAATACAATAAACTTGGCATTACTATTCGCTATTTGGCATTCCCTCGTCAGGGGATGCAGCATCAGTCCGCTAAAGATATGCAATCTATCTGGTGCAGTGCAACACCACAAAAATCACTGGATGCTGCGTTTAAAAATGAGAGCATTTCGCCAATCAAAGATTGTAAAGTGGATATCGCTAACCATTATAAATTGGGAGTCCAATTTGGTGTACAGGGAACACCGGCAATTATTCTTAAAGATGGCAGCTTGTTAGGTGGATATATGCCGCCGGAAGCGCTGGCAAAAGCATTAGATCAGCGTGGTAAATAAGTTTAGTGAATATTGAAACACAACTCCGCCGCCGCCCGGCGGTGGATGATAGTCATCTTCCACAACAGACTCATCCATTATTGCGCCGTTTATATGCCATTCGTGGCATCCAGCAAGCTAATGAATTGGAACGCAGTGTTCAGGGATTACTGAATTACCAGCATTTGAGTGGTGTGGAACAGGCGGTAACGCTATTGTTGACCGCACTTTATGAACACTGGCGTATCGTTATTGTCGGTGATTTTGATGCTGACGGTGCAACCAGTACTGCACTGGCGATCCGCTCGCTACGGGCGATGGGCTACCGTAATCTTGATTATCTGGTGCCCAATCGTTTCGAAGATGGTTACGGTTTAAGCCCACAAGTGGTAGAAGAGGTTGTCAAGAAAGGCGCTGACCTGATTATTACTGTGGATAATGGTATCTCTTCCCATGAAGGCGTTGTAGCTGCACATCATCATCATATGAAAGTGATTGTGACTGATCATCACTTGCCGGGAGAAATTCTGCCCGCCGCTGATGCCATTATTAACCCCAATCTATCCGATTGTTTATTCCCGTCTAAATCATTGGCAGGGGTTGGCGTCACATTTTATCTGATGTCGGCTTTAAGGACTGCGCTGAGAAAAGAACAATGGTTTGAAAAACAGGGAATTGCGCTGCCAAATCTGGCAGAAATGCTGGATCTGGTTGCGTTGGGCACTGTTGCTGATGTTGTCCCTTTGGATACCAATAACCGGATTCTGGTTTATCAGGGATTAAACCGCATCCGCGCAGGGCGCTGCTGTGCCGGGATCCGCGCATTACTGGAAGTTTCTAAACGTGATGCTTATAAGCTGGCCGCCAGCGATTTGGGCTTCTTTCTTGGACCAAGGTTGAATGCAGCCGGTCGTTTGGATGACATGTCCATTGGCGTCGCTTTATTGCTCACTGACGATATGGCAAAGGCCCGTCAGATAGCTTGCGAACTGGACAGTCTTAACCATACCCGTCGTGAAATAGAGCAGGGAATGCAGCAGGAAGCACTGCAAATCTGCAACAAACTTGAACGTACCCGCACTGAATTGCCTTATGGTTTGGCGCTCTATCATCCAGAATGGCATCAAGGGGTGGTGGGAATTTTGGCTTCCCGAATTAAAGAGCGTTTTCACCGGCCTGTTATCGCTTTTGCACCGGCGGGTGATGGTATTTTAAAAGGTTCTGGCCGTTCAGTTCAGGGGCTACATATGCGTGATGCCCTTGAACGACTTGATACTTTAAATCCGGGGCTGATACTTAAATTTGGCGGTCATGCAATGGCTGCCGGATTGTCACTTGAACAGGATAAATTTGAACAATTCCAGCATCATTTTTCCACGTTAATGTCGGACTGGCTGGATATTTCGCAACTTGAAGGCGTTATCTGGAGTGATGGCGAGTTGGCAATGAATGAACTGTCATTGGAAATTGCTGAAATCCTGCGTGATGGCGGCCCTTGGGGGCAAGCTTTCCCGGAGCCTGTTTTTGACGGTAAATTCAGGTTGCTGCAACAACGCATTGTGGGAGAGCGTCATTTAAAAGTGATGATAGAACCCTTAAATGGTGGGCCGATGCTGGATGGCATCGCATTCAATATCGATCTTGCCCGCTGGCCGGATAACAGCGTCCGTGAAGTGGAAATTGCCTATAAACTGGACGTTAATGAATTCCGGGGCAACCGTAATGTGCAGCTTTTGATCCAGCATCTTTGGCCTTATTAAAAAATAGTCACGTATTCAAATGAGAGTACGTGACAAATCTATTGAAATGCTATAAACCCTTTGCCAAATCCGTTACAATACGCGGTTCGAAAAATATCCCATTTATCTACGACTACACAACGTAAGACACTAAAATATGTTTGAAATTAATCCGGTAAAAAACCACATTCAGGACCTGTCTGAACGGACAACGGTTCTGAGGGGGTATCTTTGACTACGATGCCAAGAAAGAACGTTTAGAAGAAGTTAACGCCGAACTGGAACAGCCTGATGTCTGGAATGAGCCGGAACGGGCGCAGGCTTTGGGTAAAGAACGCTCCTCACTGGAAGAGATTGTTGAGACTATCGATCAGCTTGAACAGGGGCTGGAAGATGTACAAGGCTTGTTGGAATTGGCGGTAGAAGCTGACGATGAAGAGACGTTTAATGAAGCCATAGCAGAACTGGAACAGCTTGAAGGTAAACTTGGTCAGTTAGAATTCCGTCGTATGTTCTCTGGTGAGTACGACAGTGCTAACTGCTACCTTGATTTACAGGCAGGCTCTGGTGGTACGGAAGCACAGGATTGGGCAAGTATGCTGATGCGTATGTACCTGCGCTGGGCTGAATCTAAAGGTTTTAAAACTGAAATCATCGAAGAATCCGATGGTGAAGTTGCCGGCTTGAAATCCGCGACCATCAAGATCATGGGCGATTATGCTTATGGTTGGTTGCGTACTGAAACTGGAGTTCACCGTTTAGTACGTAAAAGCCCATTTGATTCCGGCGGCCGTCGCCACACTTCATTCAGTTCTGCATTCATCTATCCCGAAGTGGATGATGATATTGATATTGAAATCAACCCGGCAGACTTACGTATCGATGTGTATCGCGCATCAGGCGCAGGTGGTCAGCACGTTAACAAAACCGAATCTGCGGTGCGTATTACCCATATTCCAACCAACATTGTGACTCAGTGTCAGAATGATCGTTCTCAGCATAAAAACAAAGACCAAGCCATGAAGCAGTTGAAAGCGAAGCTGTATGAGCTGGAAATGCAGAAGAAAAATGCTGATAAGCAGGTTATGGAAGAAAATAAATCGGATATCGGCTGGGGCAGCCAAATCCGCTCTTATGTTCTGGATGACTCACGGATCAAAGATTTGCGCACAGGCGTTGAAACCCGCAACACACAATCTGTGCTGGATGGTGATTTGGACAAATTCATTGAAGCAAGCCTTAAAGCTGGCTTGTGAGGAACTAATATGTCAAAACAACAACAGGGCGCAGAACAGGCTCCCGATTTAAATAATGAACTGCAAACCCGCCGCGAAAAACTGGCGGCTTTACGGGAAAATAGTGTTGCTTTCCCGAGTGATTTCCGTCGTGAAAACATTTCAGGAGATTTGCACGCGCAATACGACGACAAAACTCAGGAAGAGCTGGAAGCACTGAATATTGAAGTGACGGTTGGCGGTCGCATGATGACCCGCCGTATCATGGGCAAAGCTTCTTTCGTCACGCTACAGGATATGGGCGGTCGTATTCAGTTATACGTTGCCCGTGACGATTTGCCGGAAGGTATTTATAACGAACAGTTTAAAAAATGGGACCTGGGAGACATTCTGGGCGCTCGCGGCAAACTGTTTAAAACCAAAACCGGTGAACTTTCCATTCACTGTACTGAACTGCGTCTGCTGACAAAAGCGCTGCGCCCATTGCCGGATAAATTCCACGGACTGGCTGATCAGGAAACCCGTTACCGCCAGCGCTACTTGGATCTGATCGCTAACGAAGAATCGCGCAAGACTTTCCAGATTCGCTCTCAGGTTTTATCTGAATTGCGTAACTTCATGGTCAGTAAACGCTTTATGGAAGTGGAAACACCAATGATGCAGGCGATCCCGGGTGGCGCGTCGGCCCGTCCGTTTATCACTCACCACAATGCGCTGGATATTGACATGTATCTGCGTATTGCGCCGGAGCTTTACCTGAAACGTCTGGTTGTAGGTGGTTTTGAACGTGTGTTTGAAATTAACCGTAACTTCCGTAACGAAGGCGTCTCTCCGCGTCATAACCCTGAGTTCACCATGATGGAACTCTATATGGCTTACGCGGATTACCAAGATCTGATTGTTTTGATTGAAGAACTGTTCCGTACTTTGACGCAAAATATTTTGGGCAATACATTGGTTAAATATGGTGAGCAGGAATTTGATTTCGGTAAACCCTTTGCCAAAATGAGTATGAAAGAAGCGATCTGTAAATATCGTCCTGAAACCAATATGGCTGATTTGGATGATATGGACAAAGCAGCAGCTATCGCTGAATCACTTGGTATTGAAGTGGAAAAAGGTTGGGGCCTTGGTCGCGTTCAGTGTGAAATCTTCGAAGAAACTGCTGAAAGCCACCTAATTCAACCGACATTTATCACTGAATATCCGGCAGAAGTTTCCCCGCTGGCTCGCCGTAATGATGAAAACCCGTTTATCACCGACCGTTTTGAATTCTTTATTGGCGGACGTGAAATTGGCAACGGCTTCTCAGAATTGAACGACGCTGAAGATCAGGCGGAACGTTTTGCTGAACAAGTTCGTCAGAAAGACGAAGGTGATGATGAAGCCATGTTCTATGATGAAGATTATGTCACGGCTCTGGAGCACGGCATGCCGCCAACCGCAGGTTTGGGTATTGGTATTGACCGTATGATAATGCTGTTTACTGACAGCCATACCATTCGTGACGTTATTCTGTTCCCGGCAATGCGCCCACAGAAATAACAGCCAGAATTCAACTTCAAATTGCAACTCCCTATGGCATAACCGCCAAGGGAGTTTTTATTTTCAACTGCCTGAAATATAGGCAACTTAAACAG
This sequence comes from Photorhabdus viridis, assembly GCF_040256935.1. Lineage (NCBI taxonomy): Bacteria > Pseudomonadati > Pseudomonadota > Gammaproteobacteria > Enterobacterales > Morganellaceae > Photorhabdus > Photorhabdus viridis. Next base: position 46,104 of record NZ_JBEJZY010000032.1, on the reverse strand, counting down.
ATAACTGCTTGCTGGTCTCTATGGAGTCGCTATAATAAAATGTATTACATCCAAATGCGGGCGTAGTTCAATGGCAGAACGATAGCTTCCCAAGCTCTATACGAGGGTTCGATTCCCTTCGCCCGCTCCAGTTTTACTGCTTCTTAAAAGTTCGCACGCATAGTTTTCATTGAAAATATATCCATTGATATAAGTATTGGCTAATATGAAAAAAATCCCACGATTAAACCAGCCTCGAATCAGTCACAAATGATGTATTTTTGAATGCGGATACATCACCATGGAAAGCATTCTATGGTAAGGAAATAATCAATAGAGGTTGTTTACCATGAAAGAAAAACATTGGTCAAAAACTCAATTTTTACATGAAGTTGTCACCAATCAAAATATTATCATCAAAGGAACCCATAGCTACTATAGTGATTGCTGGAGTGGTGGTTTTGAAGAGTCTGTCGTTCGCTATTTGTATGGTGATAAAATCAGTCTTCAATGGGAGTCTAAGTGGTCAATTGATAAATTGTATATTGGCGATTATGTTTGCATAGCTGCTGAAACCATCATTCTTATGGGTGGAAACAATACGCACAGAGCAGATTGGTTCTGTTTATATCCATTCATGGAATTCATTGAAGACGCCTATGTAGGCAAAGGAGACACGCATATTCATGATGGTGTGTGGCTTGGTATGCGTTCAATGATTATGCCAGGCGTCACCATTGGTGAAGGTGCTATAGTCGCTGCTAATAGCGTCGTCACTAAAGATGTTGCGCCATACAGTATTGTGGCTGGAACACCTGCGAAATTAGTTAAATATCGATTTGAACCACACATCATAAATGAGCTGCTTGGATTAAAAATATATGATTGGTCAGAAAAGAAATTTAATGCTTTAAAATCATATCTCTGTTCTTCAGATATTGAGGCGTTAAAATCTGCTGTAAAATCATATTCAGAGAAATAGTTAATTAATATTGTTAGTACATCAACTACTTATCTGTTAGTAAAATTTGCCATAAACTTTCGTTTAATACAGTCTCTTAATTAGGCTTTCTGATTAAGAGACTGAGTAAGGCGGTAGCATTCAACTATATTATTGTAACTCTCCGACAAAAATTTTTATTTAAAAAATTGAATTTAATATATCAGGAACTGCTCGACATTATACAATATAGCTGTCAATATTTACCGACCTATAAGTGATAGCAATGAGGTGAAAAGCTTTATCATGTAACTTTCAATTTGTTGATCTGAGAGGATGTATCACTTTGTGGTAAAGTAATGGTTGTTAAGGGCTAATGATAACAAAATATTATTTAAGGATTAATGTCGATGATCTCTGATTTAGTTAAATCCAATAGGTTAAAGATTATTTTCAATAGTATTGTTGGTGCTTTCAGTGCTTTCTTTAGTATATGGTTAATCTCCTTGATTACCGATGATGCGTTGGGGCAGATTAATACTGACTTGACATTATGGGCAGTCAAGTTTTTATCCGGATTAGTTTGCTTATTCATTGTGAGTTCTGTTGCCAACTACCTAATGACAAAATTAAGCGTTAAGATTATTTTTGAAGTTCGCAGCACCTTGGTGAGGCGTATTTTGAATACCCCGTATGCCATTTTGGATAGAATTGGTGGGCATAGAGTTCAGGCCAGTTTAACATCTGATGTTAGTGATATCTCCATGGCTATTTCTATCATGCCGCAGTTTATTTATCACGTAATTACAGTGGTTGCGTGCTTAGGTTTTCTGGCATTTAGATCAATTGAATTGTTTATGGTAATTCTGGTGATTTTTCCATTTGGGCTTTTGGTTTCACGTTACTTCATTAATAAAGGCGAAGCTTATGATGAGATATATCGTGATGATTATGATGAGCTTCATGAACAATTCAAAAGTCTGGTGGATGGAGTTAAAGAGCTTAATAATAATAAAAAGCGTAAGCGTTCGTTTTTTAATCGTGGAATTTTGCCAGCATTAAGAAAGATTAATGAATCTGATCTTAAATCAGAAATTTTTTGGAAACTGAGTGAAAACTGGGGACAAATATTATTATTTCTGGTACTTGGTTCTATTTTATTTTCTCATGCTATGTGGGGAATAGGGGAAAGTAGCGATATTCTTACCTTTATATTTATTATGACCTTTTTACTGGGGCCTGTTGATTTTATTTTGGCATCACAGGAGACCATAGTAAAATCTGTCATCTCTCTGCGTAAGATTGATAGTTTGCAACTTTCCGAAAATTTATCAATGGAGCCGACTCTAACAAACACAGAAAAACAAGATGAATGGTCTCAACTTTCACTGAATTCTATAAGTTTTAAATATACTGGTGAAGAGAATTGTTTTACGGTTGGGCCGATTAATTTGGATATTAAGCGTGGTGAAATTATCATTATTAAAGGTGGTAATGGCAGTGGTAAATCAACTTTTGCCAAATTATTGATTGGTTTGTTGAATAAAACTGAAGGTCATATTTTAATAGATGGTAAAGAGATTAATAAAGATAATCTAGAGAATTATCTCAATATGTACAGTGTTATTCATTCAGATTTTTATCTGTTTGATACTGTGATTAATCGCAAAGGTGAACCGGCAGATGATGAGCTGACTCGCCAATATCTGGAAAAATTGAATTTGTCAGAAAAAGTAACGGTTAAAGATGGCAAGTTATCGACCACTAAGCTTTCTCATGGTCAACGTAAACGCTTGGCTCTTGTGATCTCTTATATGGAAGATGCTCCTATTTGTCTATTTGATGAGTGGGCGGCGGATCAAGATCCTCACCATAGAAATTTTTTCTATCGTGAATTACTTCCTGAGATGAAGCGCAATGGAAAAACGATCATAGTTATTAGTCATGACGATAAATATTTTGATGCTGCGGACAGAATTATCACTATGGAGAGTGGCTTGGTGGATAATGTTGAAGTCAACACGTACCCCAATAAAGTAGAAAATGCTGTTTTAAATCCGGCACTTTCTACTATTGAATCATAATAGAAGATATATTAGCAATTGCCCTGTAAACCGTCGCCCAATCGGGCGGCGATATAAGGGGAGCTAATCCGGGGTTTCCTGCGATCTGACATAGGTTTTCAACGTTTCAATCGTTGCGCCGCCTGCACTACATGCAAAATAAGATCGTGATCATTAAGAACCATGCTGGTGGTTCTAACCTCTTTATCAACGATAGAAACACCAGCTTGAACGCTACCTTAGATATAAAACCCAGAAACGGCAGTCAAATCTAATAATATGTGAGTAGACCTAATTGAGGCTGATTGAGGGACTGGAAGTCACTCTCAGTTATCTCAATGATATCGGGAAGCATAGCATCTATTTTTTCATGTGCGTCAGGTACAATGATCGCTATGATTTGAAATGTATCCGATCGCTCCCAATGCCTAGCATAAACAAGATAGTTATTGCTTGTACGCGCAGACTGCCTTATGTCCGAGCTCCAGAAGCCTTTATGTGAATCTTGAGGATTCCCGATGATTGGGCATTTTGGTTTCTTTCAAAACCGCCATTTCTTCCTAACCTTCCCGAAACGGATTCTCCGTTTAGATAAAGCGACAGTTCCCTTGCATATCCTTGAATTGTTGTATTAGAGGCTAATGACGCGTGAATAGTGACGTTTGCCATTAACGCCACCCCGATGTTTTAATCCTAAGTAGTCTCCTGGACGCTGATAATGCCATAGCAAAACTTTCTTCAGTGCCTTCAACGCTGCTGTCAACCGTCGGGATCGGAGATGTAAATTGTTCAGCAATCAAAGCAATATTGAGATACGCATTTCTCAAGTTAGATACAGCTCTAATAGAAAATTTTTATGAAAATAAAGGTATCCCTATTCATGAAATAAATTTCATATTTAAAACTAATATTGAAAAAGACATTTCATTTTATTTAGAGTACGGAATAAGAAGAAAGTTAATTTGGATGCCAATAACAGAACTCCATACGTTGAAAATAATGCCAAATATAGTTATTGACGCAATATTGGGAAAAACAACGAACTACATTGTGTCTTTTAACTAAGTTCCCTGATGTTATTCAAACCATGAGGTTTTTTTTTGATCTGCCGACGCAATAGACAACAGTCGGGATAGCAGAATCATATGATAAATAGCGTTTTGATAAAAACGTTGAGCTCTCGTTTTGCATCACCATTAATTCCCGGCCATTTCCTGTTTCAATCGTCGCCACAACGTAGTACGGCTGATCCCCAGATGTTCCGCAGCCGCATGGCGATTGCCGGAAAATCGTTTCAGGGTTTCATGAGCTGAGGGTGGGGCAACAGGTGAAAATGGCATCACCAGAGAGGGCTTCGTACTTTTTTCTATCAGTCTGAGTGCAGGTTGGCGCTCCGGTGAAAGAGCCAATATCAATTCAGGTGTCAATATATGCTCAGTATGGGCGCTGAGGTATAACGCGATTCGCTCCATGAGATTACGCAGTTCCCGAACATTACCGGGCCAATGATAGGTTTGCAATGCCTCCTGACAAGCAGAAAGCTCTTGTACTCTTGACTGCGATACTGGCAAATTCAATGCGGCAAACGCCCGTCGCAGATATTCCAACGCCAATGTACCAATATCGTTGCCTCTTTCTCTGAGAGCGGGGATATTGATCCGCAATACACTCAGGCGATAGAACAGATCGGTCCGAAAACGCCTTTCCTGAACCCAAGTATCCAAATCGCAATGTGTGGCGCAAATAATCCGAACATCAACGGCAATGGGGCGGTGCCCCCCTACTCTGACGACAGATTTTTCTTCCAGCACTCGCAATAACCGTGTCTGAAGAGGCAGTGGCATTTCACCAATTTCATCCAGAAATAGTGTGCCCCGATGGGCAACCTCAAAAAGGCCTGCCCGCCCTCCACGTTGTGAGCCGGTGAAAGCCCCTTCTTCATAACCAAACAATTCAGCTTCCAGCAAGGATTCAGCAATGGCGCCACAGTTAACGGCAACAAACGGGCGTTGATGTTTGCCTGCAACATGACCATACCGAAGGGCATATTCATGGTGAATGGCTTGTGCCACCAGCTCTTTCCCTGTACCGCTTTCCCCCTGTATCAGAACCGTGGCAGGCGAGCAGGCATATAACATGATGGTGTTGCGCACGTGCTCCATCACAGCTGAATTTCCCCGAATATCATTGAGGGTGTGGCGGGTGCGCAGGGTTTCCTGTATCGGATAAGCAGAAATTGAAATTTGATTGCGCTTGGTCATTCTGGCGATATCTAGTGCATCATGGAATGCCCGGCGAATAGAATCCGCAGAATAGACAAAGACGCCGACAAGTTCAGCCTCATAGGCGAGATCGGTAATCAGCCCGGCACCGACAATGACTTTAATGCCGATAGCCTTTAATGCATTGATCTGAGCCCGAGCATCTTCTTCCGTGATGTAGCTGCGCTGCTCAATACGTAAGTTGAACCGTTGCTGAAATTCTTCCAGCGCAGGCAATGTATTCTGATAGGCGATAACACCAATGCGGGAACTGATTTGTCGTGCACGGGCCAGTGCCTGCATAAAATCAAATCCACTGGCTTCTGCAATGATAACAGGTACTGACAAACGGCTTTTCAAATAGGCGCCATTAGAGCCGGCACAGATCACTGCATCACAACGTTCGATTGTCAGCCGTTTACGAATATGCTGAACCGCATTTTCAAAGCCAAGTTGGATAGGCGTGATATTCGCCTGATGATCGAACTCCGGCGTGATGTCACGGAATAGATCAAAAAGGCGGGAAATGGATACCGTCCAAATGATCGGTTTGTCGCTGTTATCACGCCCTGCTGATGATGTTTCTGCCATTCCATCCTCCTAATATTGTGTGCTGTTTTTATTTTTCCCACCAGAACAATTCCATGTTTCAAAAATGTTTCAATTATTTTTTTGAAACAAAATTAATTTATTATGAAACAAGAACATTTTTGTATCAATGATGCTTTCCTGCAACATTAACCAATGTGCTTAATGTTATTTTTTGATTTAAAAACAATATGTTAATTTCAATCTTATCTTTATTTTTAAATTTATTAGCCATTTTTTACTTTGTTGGCACACACATTGCTTTATAACAAATGTATTTCATTCTAATAACAATGAGGTTATGTATGCCGTTTTCCTCTGCCGGTTTGGCATTTCGTCAGGCTATAGAAGCTGAATCTCCATTACAGGTCGTTGGCGCCATCAATGCCAACCATGCGTTGCTGGCGAAACGGGCGGGCTATAAAGCCATTTATCTTTCTGGCGGCGGTGTATCGGCGGGTTCATTAGGTATGCCTGATCTGGGAATTTCAACGCTGGACGATGTACTGACAGATATCCGCCGTATCACGGACGTCTGTGATTTGCCATTGCTCGTGGATGCTGATATCGGTTTTGGTTCTTCTGCCTTTAATGTGGCCCGCACCGTGCGCTCAATGATTAAAGCCGGCGCTGCGGGGTTGCATATTGAGGATCAAATCGGCGCGAAGCGTTGCGGTCATCGCCCGAATAAAGAGATTGTGTCCAAAGAGGAAATGATTGATCGCATTAAGGCCGCAGTCGATGCCCGTATTGATAAGAATTTCGTCATTATGGCCCGCACTGACGCTTTGGCTGTTGAAGGTTTGGAAGCGGCTCTTGACAGGGCTAAAGCCTATATCGAAGCCGGGGCAGACATGCTGTTTCCTGAGGCAATCACGGAATTACACATGTATAAAACATTTGCGTCAACAACCGGGGTTCCAGTACTTGCCAACATCACTGAATTTGGTGCGACACCACTGTTCACTACCGAAGAGTTGAAAAGTGCAGATGTTTCCATTGCGCTTTACCCGCTTTCTGCTTTCCGGGCAATGAATAAGGCAGCCGAGCAGGTTTACACCACACTTCGCCGCGAAGGAACACAGAAGAATGTGATCAACATGATGCAGACTCGCAATGAGCTATACGAAAACATCAACTACTATGATTTTGAACAAAAACTGGATGCGCTTTTCTCCCAGAAAAAATCTCAATGACGGACAGTTCCACCCAATTTCATCACTTTATATGGCATAAAAAACAGTAGAGGTGAGACCAATGAGCGAACAGAACACGATTACTGAGTCAACTACTTTCAAGCCTAAAAAATCTGTTGCCCTTTCGGGGGTCAGCGCGGGTAACACCGCACTCTGTACAGTTGGGAAAACCGGCAACGATCTGCATTACCGTGGCTACGATATTCTTGATCTTGCAACCCAGTGTGAATTTGAAGAAGCTGCGCACCTGTTGATCCACGAAAAATTGCCTTCCCGCGCTGAACTGGCCGCCTATAAAACGAAACTAAAAGCACTGCGAGGTTTGCCGGGTAGCGTCAAGGCAGCACTGGAAACATTGCCCGCCGCCGCTCATCCGATGGATGTCATGCGTACAGGTGTATCCGTTCTTGGCTGTACATTGCCTGAAAAAGACGATCACAATCTTGCGGGTGCGCGTGATATAGCTGACAAATTACTGGCTTCTCTTAGCTCCATGTTGCTCTACTGGTATCACTATAGCCACAACGGACGCCGTATTGAGGTAGAAACCGATGATGAGTCGATAGGCGGGCATTTTCTTCATCTCTTGCATGGTAAAAAACCCAGTGAATCATGGGAAGAAGCTATGCATATATCCCTGATCCTTTATGCCGAACATGAATTTAACGCCTCGACATTTACCAGCCGGGTTATCGCAGGAACCGGCACAGATATCTACTCCGCCATTATCGGGGCGATTGGCGCACTGAGAGGACCAAAACACGGTGGAGCAAACGAAGTCTCCTTTGAGATTCAGCAGCGCTATGAAAATCCTGACGAAGCAGAGGCAGATATCCTGGCGCGTCTGGCAAGAAAAGAGGTCATTATCGGCTTTGGTCATCCGGTTTACACCATTTCAGATCCCCGTCACAAAGTGATTAAAAATGTGGCTCTGCAACTTTCCAAAGAGGCAGGAACGACCAAAATGTTTGATATTGCGGATCGACTGGAATCTGTAATGTGGGCTAACAAAAAAATGTTTCCGAACCTTGATTGGTTCTCTGCTATTTCCTATCACATGATGGGTGTACCGACAGCGATGTTTACACCGTTGTTTGTGATTGCCCGCACATCGGGATGGGCTGCTCACATCATTGAACAACGTATTGATAACAAAATTATCCGTCCCTCGGCCAATTATACCGGGCCGGAAAATCAGGTATTTACGCCAATTGGCGAGCGTGGATAACGTTATTTTTAGTGCGGTGTTTCCTGCATTCATGTTTTTTTAACAAGGAATTATTATGTCTACCTCTGTAGTAAACAACCGTCCTGAATATGATCAGGTGATTGTGGATATCGTGGATTATGTAATGGCATACCCCATCACATCATCCATCGCCCATGAAACGGCCTATTACTGTTTTCTGGATACGCTAGGCTGTGGGTTGGAGGCGTTGGAATACCCGGCCTGTAAAAAACTGCTGGGGCCTATTGTACCGGGGACGGTTGTGCCTAATGGTGTGCGTGTACCAGGAACGCAGTTCCAGCTTGATCCCGTACAGGCGGCGTTTAACATTGGTACGATGATTCGGTGGCTGGATTTTAATGATACATGGCTGGCGGCTGAATGGGGACATCCGTCCGATAACCTTGGCGGCATACTGGCAGTAGCTGACTGGTTATCAAGAAATGCGGTTGCTTGCGGCAAAAAGCCTCTCACGATCAAAGCCGTTTTGATGGGCATGATCAAAGCACATGAAATTCAGGGATGCCTTGCACTGGAAAATGCATTCAATAAAGTCGGGTTGGATCACGTCGTTCTGGTAAAAGTGGCTTCGACGGCTGTTATTGCTGAAATGCTGGGGTTGAACCGGGAAGAGATCCTGAGTGCGGTATCGCTTGCCTGGGTTGATGGGCAATCGCTGAGAACTTACCGCCATTCCCCCAATACGGGTTCACGTAAATCTTGGGCTGCGGGTGATGCAACATCCCGAGCTGTTCGTCTGGCTCTCATGGCTCAGAAGGGTGAAATGGGATATCCCTCTGTATTAACCGCAAAAACCTGGGGATTCTATGATGTCTTGTTCAATGGGCGGCCTTTCAAATTCCAGCGTGCCTATGGTTCTTATGTGATGGAAAATGTGTTGTTCAAGATCGCTTTCCCGGCGGAATTTCATGCACAAACGGCTGTGGAAGCGGCAATAAGCTTGCATCAACAACTGAAAGACGCTGGCAAGACCATCAATGACATCGCAAAAATCACTATTCGTACTCATGAAGCCTGTATTCGGATTATTGATAAGCAAGGCCCGTTAAACAACCCAGCCGACAGAGACCACTGTATTCAGTATATGGTTGCGGTTCCTTTGATCTTTGGCCGTCTCACCGCTGCGGATTATGAAGATAGCGTTGCGGCAGATCACCGTATTGATGCACTGAGGGAAAGAATAGCGTGTGTTGAAGATGTCAATTTTACCCGTGATTACCACGATCCGGCAAAACGCGCTATTGCTAACGCATTAACCGTTACATTTACAGATGGCAGCCAGCTTGATGAAGTCAAAGTCGAATTCCCTATCGGCCATGCACGCCGCCGCCAAGAAGGCATACCATTATTGCTGAAAAAATTCAGAACCAATCTGGCACGCCAGTTTCCTGAAACACAACAGAGGAAAATTCTGTCTGTTTCCCTTGACCGTCAGCTACTGGAAAACATACCGGTAAACGAATACCTTGATTTGTACGTTATCTAATCTGAAATGCCATCGGCGGTCGCTCTCCCTGAGTGCTGCTCTATCATTTTACGCAGTACCAGGAGAGATTATGTTATTCAAAACTTTTTATCAGCAATCCATTGATGATCCCAACTCTTTCTGGGCTGAACAGGCTAAACGCATTTTCTGGCAACAACCTTTTGAACGGGTTCTGGATCACAGTAACCCACCCTTTGCCCGCTGGTTTTGCGGGGGAAAAACCAACCTGTGTTACAACGCACTGGATCGTTGGTTGGAAAGCCAGCCTGACGCCAAAGCGCTCATCATGATTTCAACAGAAACAAATAGTGAGAAAGTATTTACTTTCAGGGAATTACATCAGGAAGTGAACAGAACGGCGGCCATGATGCTTGCTCTGGGCGTTAAAAAAGGCGACAGGGTTTTGGTTTATATGCCGATGGTTGCCGAAGCGCTGTTTGTTTTGCTCGCTTGTGCCCGTATTGGCGCAGTTCACTCGGTTGTTTTTGGTGGTTTTGCTGCCCAGAGCCTTGCTACACGGTTAGATAATGCCGAACCTGTGCTGGTGGTGTCTGCGGATGCGGGATCTCGCGGTGGAAAAATCATTCCTTACAAACCGTTGCTGGATGAAGCTATCGAACTGGCTAACCACAAACCCCGCCATGTACTGATGGTTAACCGCGGGATGGCTGACATGGTTTGGCTGCCGGAAAGAGATGTTGATTTTGCAACATTGCGACAAAAGTACCTTGATGCTGACGTTCCTGTGACCTGGCTTGAATCAAATGAAACCTCCTGCGTGCTCTATACCTCCGGCACAACGGGCACCCCAAAAGGCGTTCAGCGTGATGTCGGCGGTTATGCTGTCGCATTGGCAACATCCATGGATATCATTTTTGGCGGTAAAGCGGGTGAAGTGTTTTTTTGTACGTCAGATATTGGTTGGGTCTTGGGACATTCTTATATTGCCTATGCCCCTTTAATCGCGGGAATGGCGACGATTATGTATGAAGGGCTGCCGATACAGCCGGATGCCGGCATTTGGTGGCAGATAGTGGAGAAATATCAGGTAACACGGATGTTTTCAGCGCCGACGGCGATTCGTGTATTGAAAAAATACCCGGTTGAATCTATTGCACAATACGATACTTCATCACTTAAGTCGTTGTATTTGGCGGGAGAACCGCTTGATGAACATACTGCTCGTTGGATTACAGAAGCGATCAACACCCCTGTTATTGATAACTACTGGCAGACTGAGACAGGCTGGCCGATTATGGCTATTGCCCGTGCTCTGGATGACAGGCCGAACCGATTTGGCAGCACGGGTTTCCCGATGTATGGCTTTCATGTCAAGCTCATCAATGAACTGACTGGCGAAGAGTGTGGCGATAACGAAAAAGGCCTGCTCGTTATTGAGGGGCCTTTGCCTCCAGGTTGCATTCAAACTATCTATGGTGACGATACACGTTTCATCAATACCTATTGGTGTCGTTTTGACCAGCCTGTTTATTCCACATTTGATTGGGGTATCCGTGACAGTGACGGCTATTACTTTATTTTGGGACGTTCGGATGATGTGATTAATGTTGCGGGACATCGATTGGGAACGCGGGAGATAGAAGAGTGTCTTGCCGGCCATGAAGACGTTGCCGAAGTAGCCGTTATTGGCATCAAGGATACCATCAAGGGACAAACCGCAGTTGCTTTTGCCGTCCTCAAGGACGGGAGGGAAATTCAGAATGCTGAGTATTATTCTTCTCTGGAAAAGGATCTGATGGGCTTGGTGAACAAACAAATTGGCAGCGTGGGCCGCCCGGCGCGGGTATATTTCGTGTCCCAGCTTCCCAAGACTCGTTCAGGAAAAATGTTGCGCCGAACTATGCAGGCAATATGTGAAGGGCGTGAGCCTGGTGATATTTCTCTGATTGAAAACCCTGCCTCTCTGGAGGTTATTCGGGAGGCTGTTTTTTGGTGAATTTTTCGTTATTGATTTGCTAGAAAATTTCATCCCGAAATTTATCCTGTCAGTACATGGTCGTGAACATTTCGATATCGCGTCTACGACCATGATGTAGTATAGAAAATCAGCATATCAAGGTGTTGCTATGCTTGACTCGGTTAGTGAAATGGTTATTGCACCAGATAGAGTGGATGTTTTGTTGGATAGGAATCGTATTCAGTTGACGATACCATCTTAATAGATGATTTATTATCTCTGATTATCTTTAATCCATTCACCGGCCATTTAGCAGAATTAAGAAGAAATGCGGCTGGTTGTCCAGTTGTACCAATAACGGGAGCGCCGACTTTTAATGAAGCGCCATATGGAATGGTATGGAAAATCTCAGGTGTAACTTCAACGAAGTTCTTGGTTAAAAACTGAATTGATCGAATGGAATGAGCTTGAAAACGCGTTCCAGATACAACAAATGTTAAAGGTAAACCGGCTGCTTTAATTCCATAACCTTCGTAGATATTCGCGACCTGACTAGGAAGCATATTCTCACAGCTCATTCCAGCACTGACGTCGATACCAATATGTGCCAAGTTTGTAGGCGACCTACGAGGGAAATTACGCGCAGTCGCATTGATAACATCGATTGGCAGTGTACTGCACTGTCCGGTACTTGAGACAACTGAGTGTTTGTCAGGTCTTGATACAATACCGGGACCTTCTACAGTGGAAGTGCTTAATTGGACATCATTGTAGATTTTCGTAGAGAAGTCTGGAGGATAAAAGCTTAAAGATAGCCTGGAACCATCATTGTGGGCCACGATCCATGCATTGAGCGCATCAGAAAACTGCATATCGACACTTACCCAATAGTTTTGACGGTATCCGGTGTGATTCTCTTCCGTTTTTGTGACAAATCCATTAGGAGTAAGCTCTTCCACTTCACTTTGAAAGGTTGGATCGGGAGATCTTAAGACATATTGTCCACCGCCGCCGTAAATTTTATCTAGGGAATTTTCTCCGGTCGTATCAGTGTACATAAGGTAAAACATGCCATTGAGATAGGATACGGATGGTTGCCCTGCTCCATAGGGATTTCCATCTAGCTTCTTGTTAGCGGGTAAGATTATCGGATTACCATTATTTGCACGTGTCCAATTAATTCCGTCAGTACTTGTTGCGAGGCCAATTTTTGTTATACCTTCAGCATCAACCCGAACGCTGTCCCATCCACCATAATACATATAATATGTACCGTTAACCCGTATGACAGAGGGATCGCAAGTATGGACTTTATCGAATGCGGTTGCTTCCTTGTTAGGAGAAAAAACAATCTGGTAGGGATCTCTACCTCCACGTGCGTGGAAAGGACCATCAAGAGATGAAGATTCGGCATAGAAAATATGGTCACCGGGATGAGTGGGATCGGAACCACACCACCACATCCGATATACCCCGTCCAACATCACGGAAGGTGCATAATTGTATACCCCTCCCTTAACCACAGGACTAATAGAAGTTCGAATGTCTGATGTTGTTAAAGGTATCTCTGTTTGTGCTAATGATGGGGGGGCCAATAATAGTCCACAGAGAATAACCAAGCTTAAGGTGACCAATAAAACATTTCGATAAATCACACGCAAATAGCGAAACAGCAATCCACAATAATGCAAGGAGCAAACTAAAGCATCATTTAATGTGGATCTGTGATTATTTGCCAGATCTGACATTTTAAGTGCATAGTTATTGATGCTTAATTGCTTGATGATGCCCCAAATTTTGGGCTTTTTTTTAATACACAAAGTCACAATTTTCTCCAGAGTTGTAAGTTTAAATAATGGAGCGAGAAAAGTTCTTAGCAAAACCTCTCTAAAATATGCTCCTAAAAAAGATGCAATGACTGGCAACCAGCATTCGTCGCACTAAATTCAGTCGGTGATGGGTAACTTAACCCGCTATACAACCGTCCTTTGTTAGTACATTGCATAAATTAGTGCTGGTTTATTCGAACAGTTCTTGTGCTGGTCTTCTGGTGTGCCTTTATAGGCATCTTCTTACCAATGTCGCTATGACAAAACACTGTCTATCAGCGCTGGTGTAGTACAGTAGTTTGCTGTCATCAGTAGTTATAAAGATAAATTTTTGTATTTTTATCCTGCCATGATCAAACCATTAGAGTTAAATAAATCGGTATCAAAAATAAAACGGTCATTGTTTGTTTGGTGGTGAATAACTGTTCATGGCAAAAATGTTACATAAATCACAAAAAATATCAATGAGTTTATTTTTAAGACAATGCCTAACCAATCAAAAAATTCCGGCTGGGTACTGGCTCTCTTATCTAGTGAGTATTTTTTGTGGAGGATAAAAAAATGCGATTGTAATTATGAAGGCTTATGGGTTATGTGGATAAGAGTTGATGTGGAAACGGTATTATTAGACATGTTAAGTCAAGTCTACCTTAATTGCTCATGGGGGAATGCCTTTGCCGGTGACGTTAATCTCTGTGATTTTGCTCGGTGTTCATGAAAGCAATTCCTCTGGCTTGAGAAAAACATCAAATTTTGTCGTCAAAGCGACATTCCTGCATAAAGTGTTTTAACATTTGACTGTTAAATACGTACAATCCCCTCCCTGAATGTGTTCTCTACAGAAATAGGCTTGGTTTGTCACTGATCCAGATTTACACATCGCGGAGCCGCTTGTCAGCCTGGCTTGGTATATTCGCGATATTGATGTTGTTCATTGCCCCCGTGATCTCCCGGTCACTGGAACATGTGCGCATTGGTGAGTCTCATTCATCAAAAGTGGCCGATTGTCATACGGTAATGTCACCTGACGATGATATGCCCAGGAATATGTCTCATTCTGACATTGTTTCTGCATCACCGGGCACTTACCATCATGACGGCATGCAGATGGGTATGCATGCTGGTGGTGGCATGTCGATGCTGGAGGATATTGCCTGTGGATACTGCGTCTTTCTTATCCATGTACCGATGCTGGATTTGGCGAATACACCGTTATTCTGGTCAACTTCGCTGACTTCACGGTCACCACCGGTTCAACCTGTAACTCTTCTCCTTGCGCATTTCATCTTTTCTGATTCACTACCTCGCGCTCCGCCTGAACAGATCTAATCTCATCGGTTTAAACATAATAAAACACGTTGTCCTGCTAACTTCTTAGCCAGGAAAAGTTTGCTTATACCAAAAACTGTTTTGGTTGGATTCTATAACGTATTCCGCTGTTGATAGCAATATCGCTTCGGAGCGAGAATGCACATTAAGGAAAGATGATGTTTAAGAAAAATTCTTCTTATAAAAAAAATACGCTGGCCCGTTATATTAGCTCGGCAATGCCGCTTTTTTTGCTGGCTGCTTTTAATGGATATGCGGTTGAAACCACATCAGATTCGCACGATCATGCGAATGGCCCAAAAACCAATGATGGCGATGTGATTACCGTCACTGCGCCTTTATATTCACCTTTGGCAATTGTCACTTCACCAAAAACGCCTCGTCAGCCAGTTCCGGCAAGTGATGGCTCTGACTATCTGAAAACCATACCCGGTTTTTCACAAATCCGTAATGGGGGCACTAATGGTGATCCGGTATTTCGGGGAATGTTTGGTTCAAGGCTTAAGATCCTGACTGATGGCGCAGAAATGCAAGGGGCTTGTCCTGGTAGGATGGATGCGCCTTCATCTTATATTTCACCGGAAAGTTATGATTTGCTGACACTGGTTAAGGGGCCTCAAACTGTGTTGTGGGGGCCGGGCGCTTCAGCAGGGACCATTAGGTTTGAGCGTGAACATCCTAAATTTAATGAGCCGGGAGTAAAGGTCAATGCCAGTGGATTGACCGGTTCAAATGAGCGTTGGGACGGTAATGTTGATGCCAGTATCGGCAATGAATTGGGATATTTACGTTTCATAGGAAATAAATCCCATTCAAATGACTATAAAGATGGTGATGGGTATCGTGTCCCTTCACGCTGGGATAAGTGGAATAGTGATCTGGCACTGGGATGGACACCGGATAAAGATACGCTGCTCGAATTGACCGCCGGGAAAGGTGATGGCGAAGCACGATATGCAGGGCGTAGTATGGATGGTTCACAATTTAAACGTGAAAGTCTTGGCGTGCGTTTTGAGAAATCTAACCTCGGTGAGATTCTTGATAAGGTTGAAGCCCAAGTTTATTACAACTATACCAACCATATTATGGACAATATAACCTTGCGTTCTCCGAACAGCCCCATGTCTATGGGATCAATGGGGAAGATGGGCATGCCTTCTACGACCTGTAAGCATATGTGTGGTATGCACATGAATATGAACAGTGGTATGTCCATGCAACTGGATCGCCGGATTGTGGGGGGACGGGCCATGGGCACCTGGCTATGGCAAGATTTCAAGCTGGAAAGTGGTGCGGACACTCAAACTAATACCCATCGTAATAAATCAGGCAGCGTGTGGCACAAGGATGCTCAATTCCGTAATTATGGTTTGTTTGGCGAGCTGACTTGGTACGCCACAGAGCAGAGTGAGTTGATAACCGGCGCCCGCCTTGATCGCAGTCTGGTGAAAAAATTCGCCGGTAATAGCGAGAAAGAACGAAATGATACTTTACCAAGTGGTTTTATGCGTTTAGAGCATACTCTTACTGATGTTCCTCTGATGTTTTATGCCGGGATTGGTTATACCGAGCGCTTCCCGGACTACTGGGAGTTATTCTCGCCTAAACTCGGTCCAGCCGGCAGCGCCAGTGCTTTTGATGGCGTGAAAAGCGAAAAAACCACCCAGCTTGATATTGGGGCGCAATATACGGGGGAACGCTTTAATAGCTGGGTGTCAGCCTATGTAGGGCGTGTGAATGATTTCATTTTGTTTAGATATAGCCCAACCAATACCCGCCTCAGCCAAGCTGATAATGTTAATGCCAATGTTATGGGCGGAGAGATGGGATTTGGTTATCAACTGACAGATCATTGGAAAACGGATGCCAGCCTTGCTTATTCCTGGGGTGAAAATACCACGGATAACAAGCCACTGCCTCAGATCCCACCTCTGGAAGCCCGTTTCGGATTGACTTATGAACATGGCGATTGGAGCAGTACCGGTTTATGGCGATTAGTTAGCAGCCAGCATCGGATTGCTGTAGATCAGGGCAATGTTGTCGGCAAAGATTTTAAAGACAGTCCAGGCTTCGGCGTGCTTTCTGCAAACGTCGCCTATAAGATCAACAAAAATGTCAAAGTCAGCACAGGTATCGACAACATCCTGAATAAAGGATACAGCGAACACCTCAACCTTGCAGGTAATAGCACCTTTGGTTATTCATCAAACACCTCAGTAAATGAACCAGGCCGAACGATATGGGCTAAAATGAATGTAACATTCTAATGAGAAAATGGCGTCCAGTGACTGGACGCCAATATTTGTTTAATATTCAAGGCAAATAATATAATAGGAGTTATTATTTCTTATTACCGATATACGGATAAACTTTCACATAATCAACATCAAATGTAGCGGTTGTTTTATTTATCGGGCCGTAACCCTGAGCTGGATAACTTCGCGGTATTTCAGAGCTTAAAATAATGTATTGGTTTGCGATTGAAATAGGAACTTGTTCCAGACCAGACAAATATTGAGGAACATCATCAACATAAAATGTGTAGCCATTTGGTGTCCATGCCACCGCAAATTTATGGAATTTACCATCAGCAAGTTTACTCATAGATAATTTCTTTGACCATTGTTTATGAGCGGCGCCATAACCATTCCAATGAATCGCATGATCATATTGATCTTGTTTAGCTTCCGCTAAGTGTTCAAATACATCGATTTCGACGCCTGATTTTTCTGGATTCGTCAGATCTTTACCCATTGTCGGTGACTGTATCCAGAATGCGGCCTGATTACCTTCTGCGCGGTTAAATCTAACAGCGGCTTCCCAATAGCCATATGACTGTAGGAAACTCTTTTGTGTTGAAATCATGCCGCAATAATTTTGTAGCTTGCCAGAAGAACTATCAGAATAAGTTTTTATGGTTAAATATCCATTCCGAACAATAACTGCTGACTGAGTATTAATACAATTATTTCTGACACCCAAACCACGGTAATCCCATTTTTGGCTATTGAGTATTGTGCCATTGAAATTCTCCTCGAATGACGACGTGGGGCTGAATCCATTTGGGATTTTTGCCGAAGCGTACCCGCAGAACAATGGGCTTAATAACAACGTATAGGCTAGCTGAACTTTCATCTATTTTCCTTGTATTTTTTGACGTGAATAGTTGCCACTCGGACGCTCCTACACGTTTTCGTAGGGATTGATTAAAGGAAAATAATTAAAATAGAGACAGTAAAAAAATAGTTATAGCTGGTGAATAAAACCCCGTTCATCAGAACGGGGTATATTGTAACGCTAGATTATTTCGATGCATCCAGAGCTTGGGCAAGATCGGTAATAATATCATCAATATGTTCAATGCCGATTGACAGGCGGATCATATCGTGTGGTACACCGGCTTTAACTAACTCCTCGTCATTTAATTGGCTATGAGTGGTTGAAGCTGGATGGCAGGCAAGTGATTTTGCATCACCAATATTGACCAGGCGCACAATCAGTTCTAACGCGTCAATAAAGCGGGCGCCGGATTCCTGTCCGCCTTTAATACCAAAGGAAAGAATAGCTGATGGCTTCCCATTCATATATTGCTGTGCCAGTTCATGTTCCGGATGGTCTGGCAATCCTGCATATTTCACCCAACTAACTTGAGGATGATTTTGCAGGTAATGAGCTACTTTCAGGGCATTTTCCGTATGACGTTCCATTCTTAATGCCAGCGTTTCCAACCCTTGCAAAATAAGGAAAGCATTAAAAGGCGATAACGCCGCGCCCATGTTACGTAACGGTACAACACGGCAATGCCCGATAAATGCAGCTTTGCCGAATTGTTCGGTATAGATGACGTTGTGATAAGAGGGATCCGGGTTATTCAGGATGGCGAATCGTTGCTTGTGTTTTTCCCAAGGGAAGTTACCAGAGTCAACAATGATGCCGCCAATAGTGGAGCCGTGTCCTCCCATGTATTTGGTCAGAGAGTGAATAATAATATCGGCGCCATGCTCAAAGGGCCGACAAAGTGCAGGCGTAGCGACGGTATTATCAACGATTAAAGGAACGCCATGACGGTGAGCCACTTCTGCGAACTTTTCCAGATCAACAACATTACCTGCTGGGTTACCAATGGATTCACAGAATACCGCTTTGGTCCGGTCATCAATCAGTGATTCCAATGCTGCAATATCATCATGGTCGGCAAAGCGTGTTTCAATACCGAACCGGGGCAAGGTGTGAGCCAGCAGGTTATAGGTGCCGCCATATAACTTAGCAACAGATATAATATTATCCCCGGCTCCGGCAATGGATTGAATAGCGCAGGTGACAGCAGCCATACCGGATGCGACCGACAATGCAGCTATCCCGCCTTCAAGTAAAGCAACCCGTTTTTCCAGTACGTCATTAGTCGGGTTCATAATACGGGAATAGATATTTCCCTCTACCTTTAAATCAAACAGATCGGCACCGTGTTGAGTATTATCAAATGCATAGGATGTTGTTTGATAAATAGGGACAGCAACGGCTTTGGTGGTTGGATCGGGTGAATATCCGCCGTGGATCGCAAGAGTTTCTGGTTTCATTTTCGGTCTCTTCTCTATATCAGTAAGATTACATGTATCTTTGATGAATAGATGTAAGCGGCTTTTATCAAAACTACAGCTCCACTTACTGCTGTTCACAAGGAATTTAACTTGTACATTTGTTTGATTGACGAACTGTCGGAGTAGGTATCTATCAGCTTAAGGGAATTTTCGGTGATAGAAAATGTGATTTTTTCGTCATTTTCTTCAATTCTCCAACGGCCAATGTTATCGACGTTATTGGAAGCCCATTCGACATGATTGCCATTTAAATAACCCTTAGCTTTCCACAGGGAATTATCACTGGGTCGAATGTAGTGCATATACGCCATTTTATCGTTATCCCCAAAAGATATCTTGATGATTTCTGTCTTTTGACTAAATAGGATAGATGCGGTTGCCTGGCAAATTTGACCAAGCTGAGGATGAATTTGCACCGTAGTTTTAACAGGTTGAGAAGTCGTTTTATCGGTTGAAATTGTGTAAAGTCCCATCGCCAGTATCGCTAAAACAATAAAGATTTTATTATTAGACATTATATTCCCGCTAATTCTTTATTAATCAAATAAATAATTTAAAAATGTTACTAATTTAGTGATATATTGGGTGTCGCTATTTTTTAATTATGTGGACATTATCACAAAAAGCAGAAGCTACTTAAGTCGAGTAACATTAACTATTAAAATGGAAAATGAGAACAAAAGACTTAAATAAATATCTAATCTTGTAGAAAGATCACAAAATTTCTTGTGAAGTAGTTCGTTTTCGTTAGGTTACTTGATTTATTTTTCTCTATTTCCTGAACAAAAATAGAGGGTATGCCCATAATTTTAAAATTTTTCTGCATGATCTTAGTTATAATTTATTGTTAGTATGACCAACATTGGAGCTAATCAATAAATTAACGGTATTTTTATGTCTAAATTTTCAAACTGGCAGGAATTAAGACAACTGTTCTTACTTTCTTTTCCCATCATTATTGCGCAGATAGCACGTACTGCAATGGGGGTTGTTGATATAGTGATGTCTGGTCACTATGCTACCGCTGATTTAGCGGCAGTAACGTTAGGAAGTAGTATTTGGTTCCCTATATTTGTGTTGGGATACGGGACTATTATCATGCTTGCAGCAGATGTCGCAAAGCACAAAGCGCAAGGTAATGAAGAAGGGGTCAAAGAGAGCCTTAGAAATTATTTGTTTCTATCGATGATACTTTCAATACCAATAATTTTATTATTAATGTTAATTAGCGAACTATTTTCGTTTATAGGATTAGATGATGATATATTAGATATTACACGGGGTTATGTTCTTGCTATGGTATTTAGTGTTCCCGGGGTGATGATATTTAATGTTTTTCGTTCATTTCTGCAAGGCTTGGAAGACACGAAAGTTGCTATGTACCTATCTTCTGGTGGCTTATTACTGAATATACCATTAAATTACATGCTTATTTACGGGAAATTTGGTTTTCCAGAAATGGGCGGCATTGGCGCAGGTATTACAACGGCAATTATTAATAATCTAAGTGCTGTATGCTTAGTTGTTTATTTTTTATTGAAAAATGAATATCGACGATATCGGTTTCGTTTAAAATTTCCAAAATATCAAGATTTACTGAGGACTTTTTATATTAGCATTCCTAGTGGATTGGCTTTTTTTGTTGAAATGGTTTTTCTCGATGTGGTTGCTGTATCCGTTGCGCCTTTAGGCACTCAAACTGTTGCCGCACATAATATTATGCTTAATATCGTCACTATTATTTATACCGTCATCACAGGATTTTCGACCGCGACGACGGTAAGAGTGGGCTCCTATATTGGGCAGAGAGATAGAACATCATTAATGGGTGTTATAAGAGTTTCGATTTCTTTGATATTATCTGTCTCGGTAATTTTTGGCTTTATAATATATTTTTTCGCGGCGCCATTGATTGCACTCTACACTAACGATGATTCAGTTATAATAATTGCACTTAGCCTGGCTTTTCTATTCTGTTTTTTTCAGTTCTTCGACTCCTTTCAGGCCTCTTTAGCGGGTATTTTGCGTGGTTTTCATGATACCCGATCGGTATTCTACGCACCTTTATTTGGTTATTGGTTAGTGGGTTTACCACTAGGGTTTATTTTAGCTTTGACAAACTGGGTAACCGATAGCATGGGGATTGTGGGATTTTGGTATGGTTTGGTTTTAGGTCTTTTTGTCAACTCTATTTTACTGTCTATTATATTGAAGGTGAGGACGAGAACGATAGTTTCTCAGTTAAATCCTTAATAAATCAGCCTGAGAACTATCGCACCGACATAAATTCCCTGCCAAAAGGTAGGGAATTCTATGAACTTATGTAAATAACTTATTCAATTCTTTCATATAAGATAAAAATAGTATTAATATTTTATCTAAAAATTTATTTCGTAAAAAATTTTCATTGTGAATAAAAGTTTACTGTTTAAATTTGTGGTTATTAAATCTATTTAAGAGGGGGATAATGTCGTAATTGTATTTTAATTCGTGTTGATAATATATCCATTTTAGAGGTTTTGGTAAAAAATATATTATTGAAATTTTTATGTAAATTACATTTCAATTCTTTATAAGAATTTATTCCTGTTTAAATCAATAAGATAAATTATCTTTTATTGATTTTTGTTTTAAATTGTTAAACGTTTTTTGATTAATTTCGGATCACTAATTGGCATTATATTAGTTACGTATAAAATAGTAATGTGTAAATTAATTTCAAAATGAAATAATAACTTATGATCATATTACTGTGTATTGATTTTTTTACACTTATTATTAGTTTTATCTACCTAAGATTATTTCCATTATTATACTAAGGTTATGGTAAATATTGATTTAATAATTAAATAGTTAAGTGTATTTATTGCCATTTTATACAAGTTCACATAATGATTTTATGATAATGATTATCATTTCATTTTTTATTAAAAGTACGTTAATATGCGCGTCAGTCTTCGGACGGTACTAAAACTATGTAATAAGCAATCTCTAACATTTAATTAGTTAACATAAGGAATATGCTATGAACAAAGTTAAAGTGTTAATTGCAGTATTAAGTACATGTGGATTAGTAACACAAGCAATGGCTGCGCCAGGTTTTGGGCAAACTCAAGATTTTAATCAGAATAGCCCCAGTATTAATATTGGGGTAACTGACGCGCGTGGTGGCGGTCATCCAACTCCTGGTGGGGAGCCGGGAATTGGGGTGCATTCTATTGCTAAAGGTAAGATCACTGGTTTCTCAAGTCTTGCCGGTTATGTCGCAGCGGATGCGAATGGCGTTCATAAAATTTCTATGCCTGGATCGGGTACCCATGGCGGTATGGGGGTATTTAACTTTAGTAAAGTAGCTAATGCTGATGTCTATTTTGGTGAATGGTCACAAACCGGTCAGGTAAATGATACGACTCATACTGCCTATTATTCCGGTAAAGATGTGACAGCCAATTTACCTACTGGAGGTATAGCGACTTATACGGTTAAAGGAATTAACCAATATAGTGGCAGCAATGCCTTGCAAGGCACATTCACTGCTGATTTCGGCCAGAAAAAGCTTTCTGGTTCAATAGCGAATAGTGTGCTGACCGTCGGCATTAATTCCAGAATTAGAGCAGATGGTTCATTTGCCGGGACGGCGACAGCCGGAAATGTTGTCGGTACAAACAACGGCCACTTCTTTGGTGATAATGCGTCGAGTTTAGCAGGGGTGGCTAAATTTAATTCGGATCATAGTAAAGATACCGCCTTTGGTGGGACTAAAAATCCATAATATGAGCTTGTATTGATGGAATAAGGCAAAGTTTATATGGGCTTTGTCTTATTTTGTTTATTTATTGGTCTGACTATTAAGTAGTGATATTCCGATGTTAAATATCCCCATTATCCGTTTTACCATACTGCTCAGTTGCTTGTTTATTTATCCCTCTTTGGTTCTGGCAGATGAAGATGCTGGCAGAAGATTGTGGCATAACGTACAGCGAAATTTGCAGGATCAAGAAAAAGAACTCGTTACTGATGAAACTGTGAATGAAAATACTGATCATTTATCGATAGTCCTTAATGGTCAGACTTTCAGTGTTGAGAATAATGTGAATGAGGTTGGTCAGGCGCTGTATTTAGCCATTAATCATCAACAAGTAAAGGATGTTGAGCGTTTTTTGTCGATGTATCAGAAGTTACCTGGGTATGACATGCAATTGGTACATTTTGCTCAGGCGAATCTTGCTCGCTCGCAGGGTAATTTAGTGGCGGCAGAACAGCATTATCAAGCTATTTTGCACCAGCAACCTGATTTTACCCGTGCTAAATTGGAGTTAGCCAGGGTCTATTATGAAAACCAGAAAAATAAAGAGGCAGGTTTACTGTTTAATGAAATTTCTGCGGCAAATCACGATAACGAAAATAAATTACCGCCAGCAGTCATTAAGAATATAACCAGCTATCAAGATGCGATTGAGTTACGCAATGCCTGGCGTGGGTCTTTTGCCGTAGGATATATTTTTAACGACAATACTAATATGTCACCAAATAAGCCTCCTGTTTGCAAGGAATATGCTGAAAATGGCAGTTGTATAGTTGAACGTAAGTTACCTTTGGCAAAGAAGGCAAATGGTATCAGTTATGATGCTACGTTACGTAAGATATACCAACTAAGTGGTCACCATAGTATATCCTTGCGCTCAATGATTTATGGTGAAAGTTATCGTAATCATAGTGAGGAAAATGAAAATACAACTTCCGCTTATTTGGGATATAACTATAAGGCACAGAAAAATGATTTTCTGATAGGTCCAATTATTGAGTTTAATCATGTTGGTAATCATTCCCGTTATCGCACCACAGGAGTGAAAACTGAATGGATGAATATTCTATCAAAAAATCTGGCATTGAATCTTGAAGGTGAATATAAACAGTTTCGTTATCATAAGCTTTATAATCATAATGACGGTAATATGACTTCTGTTTATGCCACCTTATCTTATTATTTAACTGATCAGACAATTACCTTTACTGGAGGTGATTGGGTTAATAAAACCAGTGTTGAGAAAGCGGATGATTATCAACAGAAAGGCATACGAGCGGGTATTTCCACCCAGTTGTATCCGGGAATTAATGCAGTGGTATTTACCGCATTACGACAGAGGCAGTTTGGAGATTACAGTGTACCATTAAGTGCACGCCGTAAAGACAATGAACAACTCTATTCGGCAATTCTCAGTATGCCTAAATTTGATGTTTTTGGCTTAACTCCGGTAATCACTTATCGGTACAGAAAAAACAATAGCAATGTTGATTGGCTATACTCATATAACAAAAACGAAGTGTTAATTAAGTTTGAAAAATATTTTTGATATTGATTGAAGTAATAGGTTATTTAAATCCGTACTATGGCAGATAATCACTATGTATAAATTAAATAATAAATACAGTAAAATAACATTGGTGATGGTATTAACTTACAACATGATACCTTACCGAGTTGATGCAGATACACCAATACCCCCTGCTCAATCAGCAAAACAGCCTGCTGAAGATAAGTCTGATTTGGGAAGAATTAACGTTTCAGCAACCAGTGAAAAAGATCAGGCAGGCTATGATGCAGTTTACGATAAAGATATTACCAATATTTACCTGGGTAAGGATCTGGTAGAACGCTATAAGGGCGCTTCACCTGCGGATGTTTTAAAAAGTGCAGTCGGCGTATTTAGTGGTGATTCCAGAAACAGCGGTGCATTAGATCCTAATATTCGCGGCATTCAAGGGCAAGGGCGGGTTCCTGTCACCATTGATGGTACTGAACAGGCGATTACGACCTGGCGTGGTTATAACGGCGCTAATAATCGTAATTATATTGATCCTAACTTGATTAGCAGCATTGAAATAGAAAAAGGCCCGTCACTGACTCGCGGAGTAAAAGGCTCGATAGGTGGAGCAGTAATAATAAAAACGTTGGGCATTGATGATGTGGTGCCGGCAGATGAGCGCTTCGGGATTAACCTGAAATTAGAAACCAGTAGTAATGCGGTAAAAGAGCGTGCACCTAATCTGCAATTGGGACAAGATTATCGTGATATTCCTGGTTTTACTAAGGGGTTTAATTATGTTGATCCCGCGTTAGAAATTACCCCAAAAACCTCAAAAGATAATAAATTGCTTGGTCTGAAAGATAATGCAATACGTCTGGCGATAGGTACCCGGCAGGAATACTTTGATTTAATGGCTGCCTATAGTTATCGCAGTAAAGGCAACTATTTCGCCGGCAAAGGAGGTGCTCATCGCTATGATGCGCCGATCAGTGATAAGGATAAAGATATCCTTGAAGGCGGCGCTAGGGCGTATGATCCTTATCTGCCTTTTGTGGCACGTATATATCGTCCTGGTAATGAGGTGCCGAATACTTCCAGTGAAATGGAATCTTGGTTACTTAAAAATACCTGGCGTCTGGCTAATCAACAGACTATCGAGTTTGGCATTCGCGATACTAAAACGATTTACGGTGAGATTATGCCTTCGCGTCTTGGCTGGGTGCGGGCTGAGGATAATGTTGTACCACAATGGCCTTTGGCTAATGTACATCAGCAGGCATTTAATGTGGATTATAAATGGAAGCCGGATGAGAATAAGTGGGTTGATTTTGATATGAAGTTTTGGATTACCCGTACTATTAGCGATACTAATACTGCTGGGGGATATCCACGTGAGCCGCGGGAACGAGATGTAGTCTGGGATAATGATCATAAGGAGAAGAATCCGAATAAAGATGGTCGTTTGGTCGATACCGCTGCTACCAATGCACATAATAATCGCTGGGGGGTTGATCTTTCTAATGCCTTTGCTCTGTCTCCTGATTTGGATTTAACATTGTCGGCCAGCCTGCAACGGGAACGGCTTGGCTCACATGATGATTATGAAGCGAAGAACTTCTCTAGTTTTCGTTCACCACCGAGAAAAGGACGCCGTCAAGAAAACAATATTGCATTTAATTTTGATTGGCGTCCTACCTCATGGCTGGCATTAAGTGCCGGCGCTAGACGAGTAAGCTATTGGTCTAAGGATGATTTTTTAAATGAACGTTTAGCTGCCCGTGATCCCGGTTATAGTAAAGATAAAAAACTGGTTGGTCAGGGATTGCGATATAAGAGAACGCTTACCGCACGAGAAGCTGAATTATTGAAAAAATTTAATGAATGCTTTGAGTGTTTAACTGATGATGAATTTAACGAATATAGCGAAAAAAATTTTTCTGAATCAAAAGAGCGGGATTCAATTTTTCGCCCTATGGTACCAGTAGATGTGCTTTGGCAATATCATGACGATGGTAAGTTATATAAACAAGATAATCCCTATTTCAATGGCGAACTTGATATGAATGAGCGAGTTATTGATCCTGTGACTAACAAAGAAGTGTATAAATATGAATACGGTGGCGCTCAACAGAATAGTCGTTATATTGATAGTTCAGGCGAAATTCTGAATGTAGGTGATGGTGGTTCAGTTTATAAACAAAAAAGTGAACAGGAACGTTGGTCTAAACAACCTAAGCGTAAAGATTATGCCTGGGCGCCGATATTTTCCGCAACGGCTTATGTGAGTGATAACGCGCGTATCTATGCACGTTATGCCGAAGCAGTACGTATGCCGAGTATTTTTGAAGATACCGTCGGATTTTCCTCTGGTTTTACTGACAAACCGGCCCGTGCTTTTAAACCTGAACGTAGCAAAACAGTTGAAGTGGGTTATGTTCATGATTTAAGTCAGTTGTTGGGGGCGGAGCATAATGCGGATATTAAATTCGCTTATTACAATACGGTCATAGAGAATGTCTTTGATCGTGATGATAACTTTACATTTACTCAATTAGATAAGCAAAAACTATCCGGTTTAGAAGTACAAGGGCGTTATGACAACGGGGGATTCTTTACTCAGTTTGGCCTGTCTTATAATCTTAAGAATAAAGTTTGTGATAAAACCTCAGCGGGTAGGTTAGATTCGACCAATCAATTTGGTGTTCCAGAATGTATTGATGGTGGTTTTCCCGGTGGTTTTTTAAGAACGACTATCCCTCCCCGTTATTCTCTTAATCTGAATATTGGTGGCCGGTTATTAGATGAAGATTTAGAAATAGGGAGCCGGATATTGTATCACAGTAGTGTGGAGAATAAGGATGAAAAATGGTTAATGAAAAAAATGCCAGGTATTTATAAAGGGATAAATAATAACCCGATGCGCTGGAATTCGGTAATGACCGTAGATGCTTATATTAATTATAAGGTTGCGCCAAATGTCGTCGTTGAATTATCCGGCACTAACTTAACCGATCGCTATTATCTGGACCCGTTAACCCGCTCCATGATGCCGGCGCCCGGACGGACGTTTAAGCTTAGTGTCACCAGTCAGTTCTGACGCTTGACGGGAGATTAGCCTACCTGTAAGAAGGTTAATCTCCGCAGATAACGAGCGGAAAGGTGGCTTGAATTATGATGAAAAATCGTATTTATATTGGCTTGTTTGCTTCTTTGCTGTTACATACAAGTGTCATCGTGTTTATGGCATCTCATTTATTACGTGATGATAGCGCAAATAATCAATCAGTGAATTCGCCAATAATCAGTATCTCAATAGAAATGTTTGCTTCGGCAGCACCTGCTGGGCAGGAGCTGCCGACGAAGCAGGAACCTCTCCCGCCTCCGTTACCGCCAGAAGTGGTGGTAGCGGAATCGCCGCTTGAGGCGAAAATAGCACTCAATAAGCCAGCGGACAGGCCACGGAAACGAGAACAGCGGAAACCGCCGGAAGAATATGCAGATGCCAAACCGAGGAGCAAACCACAGAAAGAGCCAGTAAAAGATCGCCAGCCAAAACTGGCGGAGCGTGGGCGTAAACTGGAAACAGAGCAAGCAGCGGACAGTTCCCAAGTGGCCGGGAGAGATGTTGTGGATTCACAAGCTGGCGCACGTCAGGCGACGACCAGTCAACCGATGACGGGTTTGGGTTCTGATGATTTACAAGGCTATCAGTCTGCTTTACGTCGTGAAATTGAAAAACACAAACGCTATCCACGTCGGGCGAAGAAGATGAAACAACAGGGTATTGTTCAGGTAAGCTTTCGTTTACTGGACAGCGGCGATCTGACGAACCCTCAATTAGTGCGGAGTTCTGGCGCTGATGAATTAGATCGGGCGGCACTTGCGGCTATCCAACAAGCCCGGTCTGTAGGGGTAAAACCGGCTGGCCTGCCGAGGGATCATACTTTAGCGATAGAGTTTAATTTGCATTGAGGAGGTGACTCCTCATGCTTGTTTTCTCATATGTAATAACGGAAAAGGATTACCCTGGCCGTCAGTTTCTGAGCGGTTAAAAACCTTAAACCCCTGATGCTGATAGAAACCCACTGCCTGAGCATTTTGTTCATTAACATCCAATTCATTGATATCTAATTCATTGATACCAAAATTCAGGAGTGCTTTGCCGATACCTTTACCACGGGAATCAGGGGAGATAAACAGCATCTCAATCCGATTTTTATCAACACCCATAAAACCTTCAATTTGGTTTTTGTCATTTGTCGCTTTATAAACAGCCAGTGTTGGCAGATAGGTATGCAGAATCAGTGGGCGTAATTCATTAATATTTTCGTCAGATAAAAAATCGTGTGTTGCCCGTACAGAAGCTTCCCATATTTCGGTCAATTTACTGAAATCAGTCTTTATTGCTTGCTGAATTTTTATATTCATTCTTCTTAATACTTTATTTTAACTATTTTTCTAAACCAATAATGGGCTGACTCTATCACATTTATTGTGATGAATCGCTTCAGATATTACCCAAATCTAGCTAATTATCCTCCCCAGAATTTTATTCTGTCTATTTCGTGATCTATTTCATGAAACGAGGAAGTGCGTTGAGTCTATTTGGTCTAATATTACTTTTTATAGATAGTTGAATTTTAACCGAATTGATTAGTTGAACTGTCAAATAGCACGAAACTTTAAAGATGTAAAAAAAACAATACAGAGTATCCTCTTTTACTAACTATAATGAGGTATTGGTTAACCAAGAGTAGGGTTGCGTCATATCTCATTAACGCAGTTTCTATTTGGATTGATCATTTCAGTTGAACAGCTAGTTCAATGATAAATATAAAATTATTTCTTGAGGATAATTCATGAAAAGGTCATTTATACTTGCACCAGGTATGTTAGCACTTTCAATAAGTGCAATTTCGAACGCACACACTTATAACAACCTATATGTTTTTGGCGATAGCTTAAGCGATGGCGGAAATAATGGTCGATACACAGTAGATGGTATTAATGGTACTGAAAGTAAATTGTATAACGATTTTATCGCTAAACAATTAGGGATTGAACTGACCAATTCTAAGAAAGGAGGTACTAATTATGCTGCCGGCGGCGCGACTGCTGTTGCCGATTTAAATAATAAACATAACACTCAGGATCAAGTAATGGGTTATCTGGCAAGCCATGGTAACCGTGCTGATCCTAATGGCATGTATGTTCATTGGATTGGTGGCAATGATATTGACGCTGCATTACGAAATCCAGCTAAAGCGGAAGAGATTATTACTAAGAGTGCGGTAGCGGCTTCATCACAGGTACATGCTCTTCTCAATGCAGGAGCTGGGTTGGTGATCGTGCCCACGGTTCCTGATGTGGGTATGACTCCGAAGATTATGGAGTTTGTTCTCTCTAAAGGCGGAGCTACTTCTGAAGATCTGGCTAAAATTCATGTAGCAGTCAACAGGTATCCCACAATTGATAAAGACACCCGTCTTCAAGTTATCCATGGTGTTTTCAAACAGATCGGATCCGATGTTTCAGGAGGTGACGCCAAAAAAGCTGAGGAGACCACTAAACAATTGATTGATGGTTATAAAGAATTAAGTAGTAATGCTTCAAAATTGGTTGACAGCTATAATCAATTAGAAGATACCGCCCTTAGCCAAGGAAATGGCAATATTGTTCGCGTTGATGTTAATGCCCTCTTCCATGAAGTTATCGCTAATCCTCTACGCTATGGTTTTCTCAACACCATCGGTTACGCTTGCGCTCAGGGTGTTAATGCAGGTTCCTGTCGCTCTAAAGATACCGGCTTTGATGCCAGCAAGCCCTTTTTATTCGCTGATGATTTTCATCCAACGCCAGCCGCACAGCATATAGTTGGTGAATACACTGTTTCAGTCCTCAATGCTCCATATCGGGTTATGTTACTGACGAATGCCAACAATGTGCCCGTCAAAGGGGCACTTGCTTCTCTTGACGGCCGTTTACAGCAATTGCGTAATATGGGTAACGAACAGGGTAAACTAGGTGTATTCGGTGGTTATAGTGGTAATCACAACCATACACTGACATTGGGTAGTGACTATCAGATCATGGATAATATTCTGTTGGGCGGCATGATCTCGCGTTATCAGGATAATTCTTCTCCAGCCGATAATTTCCACTATGATGGCCGCGGCTATGTGTTCACCGCTTACGGCTTGTGGCGTTACTACGATAAAGGTTGGATTAGCGGTGATCTTCACTATTTGGACATGAAATATGAGGACATTACTCGTGGTATCGTGCTCAATGAGTGGTTACGTAAAGAAAATGCCTCGACTTCCGGCCATCAATGGGGCGGACGTATTACCGCTGGTTGGGATATTCCGCTAGCGCCTACCATCACGACCAGCCCGATCATTCAATACGCCTGGGATAAAAGTTATGTCAAAGGTTATCGTGAATCGGGTAATAACAGTACTTCCATGAATTTCGGTGAACAGCGCTATGACTCTCAGGTTGGCACGCTAGGCTGGCGTCTTGACACGAATTTTGGCTATTTTAATCCCTATGCCGAAGTTCGGTTCAACCACCAGTTTGGTGATAAGCGTTATCAGATTCGTAGTGCTATCAACTCAACCCAGACCTCTTTCGTTAGCGAGAGCCAAAAACAGGATACCCATTGGCGTGAATACACTATTGGTATGAATGCTGTTATTACAAAATATTGGGGTGCTTTTGCGTCAGTATCACGCAATGACGGAGATGTTCAGAATCATACCTACTCTTTCAGTTTAGGTGTTAATGCCAGCTTTTAATTGTGCGTTGGCCGAAAAATTAATGATAATGCCCGATTAGTGATCGGGCATTTCCTAATCACTTGCCATTATCAATATTAAAATCTCACCGGAAGTCAAAAAATGGATAAAAAGGTTAATTTAGAATTATCTTGATAAAGAATAGGAATTTTATTAGTTAATTTTATAATTATCGTAATTAACAAAAATACCGGGATCAGGATAGCGATCGGTCTTAATTGTTTTATTATTGCTAATACTACAGCCATAAATATTCTGTTATAATTCGAACTATTCTCCCCCAAGACTTGTTAGCTCATGAAATATTGGTGACCTTGCACATTATTAAAATTTCTTTATATAGATAACCGGGTAATAAATCTCATACATAAAGGTTTTCTAAGATAAAAAATCTCATATTTTGTGTTGCTAGACTTGGTTTTTCAATGTAATTTATGTTGTATAGAAATATAAGAAGTGTGTAATAGCAAGGAATAAAAACCATCAATAACACACTGATTTAAAACAAAAAATAAGTTAATTTATTAAAATGTCGTTATTAATCAAAAAAAGCTGTATCAATTGTGATATGTGTGAACCTGAATGTCCCAATCAGGCGATATCAATGGGAGATGAAATTTATGAAATCAATTCTGACCGTTGTACTGAGTGCATCGGTCATTATGATGCTCCTACTTGCCAGTCAGTCTGTCCGATAAACAATACGATTATTACCGATCCAGGCCGTCAGGAAACAGAAGAACAATTGTGGGATAAATTTGTGCTATTACATCATGCCGATAAAATCTGAAATTAACTTTCCAGAATGACTGTCGCGCAGGCGTAACAACGCTCATCAGCCAATGTGACATGCAAAGAGGTTGCCCCCAGTTTCTGGGCTAATTCTGCGGCTGCGCCATAAAGCCGCAAAATGGGTTTTCCCAAATCATCGTTAAGCACTTCAAACTGGTTAAATGCCAGCCCATTACGGATACCGGTTCCCAACGCTTTTGCCGCGGCTTCTTTTACCGCAAAACGTTTAGCCAGAAAACGAACCGGTTTTTCATGTTGCTGATATTGCTGCCATTCTGATTCACTGAGAATGCGTTTTGCCAGACGCTCACCTGAGCGTCCGACAACACCCTCAATACGGGCAATTTCAACAATATCTGTACCTAATCCAAGAATAGCCATTAACGGCGAGCTTTCCGTATCTCAGTTTTCATATCTGCCACAGCAGCAGCCAAGCCGCTGAATACCGCACGCCCGATTATTGCATGGCCAATATTCAGTTCATAAATTTCCGGCAGAGCAGCAATACGCTGTACGTTATGATATGTTAACCCATGACCCGCGTTAACCTTCAGCCCTTTGCCAGCAGCATAGGTAACAGCTTCTTTAATACGCTGGAACTCTTTTTCCTGTTCTATTTCACCTTCTGCATCAGCATAAGCACCTGTGTGAATCTCAATAAACGGTGCGCCAACCTCACTAGCAGCATCAATCTGCTGGTGATCCGCATCGATAAATAACGAAACAAGAATACCCGCGTCAGATAAACGCTTAATCGCTTCAACCACTTTATCTTTCTGACCAATAACATCTAAACCCCCTTCTGTTGTTATTTCCCGACGTTTTTCAGGCACCAGACAGCAAAATTTAGGTTTAAAGTGACAAGCGATGTCCACCATTTCATCTGTCACAGCCATTTCAAGGTTCATCCGGGTCTGAATAGTTTCATTCAGCAGTTCAACATCCCGATCAGTAATATGACGGCGATCTTCACGTAAATGAATAGTAATACCATCCGCACCCGCCTGCTCTGCAATAAAAGCAGCCTGAATAGGGTCCGGATAAACTGTACCACGAGCATTGCGCACTGTTGCAATGTGATCGATGTTAATACCTAACAATACCTCAGCCATATTTATCTCCTGTAGTTATATTGAATGGATAACAAGTTTACACTTTCCATTATGAAGAGAAACAAATTCATTAGTTTTCTTTCTCTTCAGGATTTTTACATACAAACTGTCGAAATAACTCACGACTTTTTAAAGGCTTGCCACCAAGATAAGGTTTTAGAGCCATACGGGTGAAACGCTTTGCTGCTTTTAATGTCACCGAATCAGGAAATTCACCGACTGCCAGTGATTTTAATTCACGCCCGGTAAAACTGTAATGATCAACAACCAGACTAGCGATAAATCCTTTTTCTTCTCTATAGCGGTAAGTCATCGTATCGTCCACAGGTTCGCCACTTCCTGCACAATGAAGATAATCAACGCCATAACCAAGATTTGCCAGCAACGCCAGCTCAAACCGGCGCAATGCATGTTCCGGTGTATATTCACTGGCAGCAAGAATCTGTAAACACCGGAGATAATCAAAGAATAAAGCAGGATAAGCCGTTCCCTGCTCAAGCACTCTTGACAACAATTCATTGATATATAAACCGCTGTATAACACGCTGCCGGTAAGGGGAAGGGCAAGAGAGATAGGGTCGGCATCACGCAGCGTTTTAATTGCCCCGCGTCCACTCCAACGAACCAGTAACGGGGTAAATGGTTGCAAGCAGCCTTTAAGATTGGAACGACGGCTGCGTGCACCTTTTGCCAATACGCTGATCCGCCCTTCATTTTCAGTAAACAGATCCAGTAACAGACTGGTTTCACTGTAAGGACGCCCATGAAGAACAAAAACACGCTGCCAACCGTCCACAGGTGAGCCCTTATTTCAAATCATCAACGTAACCCAGGCTACGCAGTGCTCTCTCGTCATCAGCCCAACCCGCTTTAACTTTAACCCACAGTTCCAAATGGACTTTAACATCAAACAATCTTTCCATGTCCTGACGGGCTTCAATACCAATAGTTTTAATTTTACTGCCTTTATTACCGATAACCATTTTCTTCTGGCCTTCACGCTCAACCAGAATTAAACCGTGGATCTTGTAATCACCACGCTCATTCACCACGAACTGCTCAATTTCAACCGTGACAGAATAGGGCAATTCATCACCGAGAAAACGCATGAGTTTTTCACGGATAATTTCAGACGCCATAAAACGCTGGGAACGATCCGTAATATAATCTTCCGGAAAATGGTGAGTTGCTTTCGGCATATATCCGCGCACAATTTTTGCGATCGTATCTACGTTCATGCCTTTTTCAGCACTCATCGGTACAACATCAAGGAAGTTCATCTGTTTGCTGAGGAAACCAATATGTGGCAACAGAGTGGCTTTATCAGTCACGTTATCCACTTTATTGATAGCCAGTAAAACCGGACAATGCAAGCTACGCAGTTTATTCACGACCATTTCATCATCAGGGGTCCAGTGCGTCCCTTCAACAACAAAAATGACCAGTTCCACATCACCGATAGAACTACTGGCCGCACGGTTCATCAACCGGTTAATCGCCCGTTTTTCTTCAATATGTAATCCTGGAGTATCCACATAAATGGTCTGATAAGCACCCTCGGTGTGAATACCGATAATACGGTGACGGGTAGTCTGCGGTTTGCGGGAAGTGATAGATACTTTCTGACCTAAAAGCTGATTCAGCAATGTGGATTTACCCACATTAGGCCGTCCGACTATTGCAACAAATCCGCAATAGGTTTCTTGTTCGCTCATTCAAGCTCCAGTTGTTTTAATGCTTGCTCAGCCGCCGCCTGCTCTGCTTTGCGGCGGCTAGAGCCTGTTCCTTTAACCGGCTGTTCGATACCACTCACTTGACAGTGAATAGTAAATTCCTGGTCATGGGCTTCACCACGAACCATAACAACCAGATATGATGGCAGGGGCAGGTGATGCCCTTGCAGGTATTCCTGTAAACGGGTTTTCGGGTCTTTCTGTTTGTCACCAGGGCTGATTTCATTCAGGCGGGTTTCGTACCAGCTCAAAATAATTCTTTCAATGGTCTGAATATCGCTATCAAGAAAAATGGCGCCAATCAGTGCTTCAACCGTATCAGCCAGTATAGATTCACGACGAAAGCCGCCGCTTTTCAATTCACCCGGCCCCAAACGCAGACATTCACCTAATTCAAATTCCCTTGCCAATTCAGCCAAAGTATTACCACGCACCAATGTGGCGCGCATCCGGCTCATATCCCCCTCATCTACACGAGGAAAACGATGATACAGTGCATTGGCAATGACAAAGCTCAAAATTGAGTCACCAAGAAATTCCAGCCGCTCGTTATGTCTACTGCTGGCACTACGATGAGTTAACGCTTGTACCAGCAGATCATGCTGATCAAAGGTGTACCCCAGCTTACGCTGCAATCTGTTAATTACGATGGGATTCATGTGCTACCAAATATAGGTCAGAATTCGTCAAATAAAAACGCACACGCAACAGACCTGTTACAGGAAATTCTGACAAAACTGTTGCGTTTGCACTGGCTCCTTTAAGGGAGCCAGTTATTAAGTTTGAAAGGATATTCTACACTGTGAGTAAAATTAATGCTTCGCTAATATAGAAATATTAATTAATTCCACCAATGCGGCTAAAGCGAACTCCGGTAGGCCATTCCCCTTCCTGTTTCTCAAAACTCATCCAAATCGCTGAAGCACGGCCAACCAGATTTTTCTCAGGAACAAAGCCCCACTCACGGCTATCCGCGCTATTATCACGGTTGTCACCCATCATAAAATAGTGGCCTTCGGGTACAATCCACATGCCCTCTGGCAAACCTGGCTGACGGAAATTAGGCATCGGTAGTAAACCCGGAATCTCCAGAATATGGTGTGTCGCTGTTCCCAAATTCTCAATCCGTTCACCTTGCCGCCGACTATAAGGCGGTAATGTTTCTTCAACCGGAATTTGGAAAACACCTATCTTTTTCAGGCTTTCACCCTTGGAATTAACGCCATACTGCTGCATTGTCCATTCACTTGGGAACAGTGAACCGTAAGAAACCGGTAATTCTTCCTTACAATTCTCTGTTTTGCTACAACCCGAGAAAATACTCAGCTCTTTCTTTACCGGATCATAAATAATTTTATCACCCGGTAAGCCAATTACCCGTTTGATATAGTCAAAACTTGGATCCAACGGATATTTAAATACTGCGATATCACCACGTTTTGGTTCACCGGTCTTAATCAATGTTGTTTGCGTGATGGGATCTTTCAATCCGTATGCATACTTCTCTACCAGAATGAAATCACCAATCAATAAAGTTGGCATCATAGAACCCGATGGGATCTGAAATGGCTCATAAACAAAAGAGCGTAGGATCAGAACCACGGCTAACACAGGGAAAATAGATGCACAAGTATCCACCCATGTTGGCTTGTTAATAGTCTCAGCCAGATGCTCCTGATCCATTGTACCTTCAGTCAGCTCCTGCAATCTGATAAGTTTTTTCTTACGCGCTGGGGCCCATTTGAAACGATCAATACACCAAATAATGCCGGTGACTAACGTTGCCAGCGTTAGGATCAGGGCAAAAGTGTTAGCCATTTAGACTCCTTACAAGCTTATTAATGGTCTTTACCAACATGAAGAATAGCTAAGAAAGCTTCTTGTGGTAACTCAACGTTACCCACTTGTTTCATGCGTTTCTTACCTTCTTTCTGTTTCTGCAATAGCTTTTTCTTACGGCTGACGTCACCACCATAACACTTCGCTAAGACGTTTTTACGTAATTGCTTCACTGTTGAGCGAGCAATAATGTGATTACCAATCGCAGCCTGAATTGCGATATCAAACTGCTGACGAGGAATGAGCTCCTTCATCTTCTCCACCAGTTCCCGGCCACGGTACTGCGCGTTGTCACGGTGAGTAATCAACGCTAATGCATCAACCCGCTCACCATTAATCAACACATCCACACGAACCATATCAGATGCCTGGAAGCGAGTGAAATTATAATCAAGTGAAGCATAACCGCGGGACGTGGATTTCAATCGATCAAAGAAGTCCAAAACCACTTCAGCCATCGGTATTTCGTAAGTCAGTGCAACCTGTTTACCGTGGTAAACCATGTTAGTTTGCACCCCACGTTTCTCAATGCACAATGTAATGACATTCCCCAAATATTCCTGGGGCAACAACATATGACACTCGGCAATCGGCTCACGCAACTCTTCAATATTATTCAGTGGCGGCAGTTTAGATGGACTGTCCACATAGAGAATATCGTGGCTGGTCGTTTCTACTTCATAAACAACCGTTGGCGCAGTGGTAATGAGGTCAAGATCATATTCACGCTCCAGACGTTCCTGAATGATCTCCATATGCAGCAGACCAAGGAAACCACAACGGAAACCAAAACCCAACGCAGTCGAGCTTTCCGGCTCATAGAACAAAGATGCATCATTCAGACTCAGTTTACCCAATGCGTCACGAAATCCCTCATAATCATCAGAGCTGATAGGAAACAGCCCGGCATAAACCTGTGGCTTGACTTTCTTAAATCCCGGCAGTGGTTTTTCCGCTGGTTGCCGGGCCAGCGTCAATGTATCCCCCACAGGTGCGCCAAGAATGTCTTTAATCGCACACACCAACCAACCCACTTCACCACAACCCAGTACATCGCGGTCAACACGCTTAGGTGTGAAAATCCCAAGACGATCTGCGTTATACACCTGGCCGGTACTCATCACCTTGATTTTGTCGCCCTTACGCAGGGTACCGTTTTTAATCCGAACCAGGGAGACAACACCAAGATAGTTATCAAACCATGAGTCGATAATAAGTGCCTGTAATGGCGCTTCAGAATCACCTTCCGGCGCCGGAATCTCTTTAACTAAACGCTCAATGACGTCTTGTACCCCAACACCCGTTTTGGCTGAACAACGCACGGCATCGGTAGCATCAATACCGACGATATCTTCGATTTCTTCCGCCACACGCTCAGGTTCAGCCGCCGGTAAATCGATTTTGTTCAGAACAGGAACAACCTCCAGATCCATATCCAACGCAGTATAACAGTTAGCCAGCGTCTGGGCTTCCACGCCCTGTCCGGCATCAACCACCAGCAACGCCCCTTCACAGGCAGCCAGCGAGCGAGAAACTTCATAGGAGAAGTCTACATGCCCCGGGGTGTCGATAAAGTTCAATTGATAGAGTTGGCCATCATCCGCCTTGTAATCCAGAGTGACACTTTGTGCTTTAATGGTGATACCACGCTCACGCTCAAGATCCATAGAATCCAGCACTTGCTCTGCCATTTCACGATCTGTTAAACCACCACAAATTTGAATAATACGGTCAGATAACGTCGACTTACCGTGGTCAATGTGAGCAATAATGGAGAAATTTCGTATTTGCTTCATTATAAATATTTTTCTGCCTTGATATTTCTGAATCATTCGCCTAATGGACACACAGAGGGACATAAAGCGACGGTTTATAGGCCGGCCAACGGCCGGAAAGGCTGTATTCTACATGCCAAATCTACGAAAACCTAGTCATGCCTGTGGCTTTAATATGAGTCAGTAAATTAAAAGTTTTGGATGATTAAACCAGATTTATTCCTGATGCTGAATATGAATAGCATCAGGAGGCAAGCCTATTTGTAAAACGATGGGTTGATATTCCTGCTGATTATCCCAATAAGTCGCAATTTTGCGGGCAAGGAAGAACCCTAACATACCTCCCAAAGCACCACCACAAAACACCCATAATTGATTGGT
Organism: Photorhabdus viridis; assembly: GCF_040256935.1. Classification (NCBI taxonomy): domain Bacteria; kingdom Pseudomonadati; phylum Pseudomonadota; class Gammaproteobacteria; order Enterobacterales; family Morganellaceae; genus Photorhabdus; species Photorhabdus viridis. The sequence continues at coordinate 6,930 of NZ_JBEJZY010000032.1, read as the reverse complement.
TACCCATAACTGAAAAAGCGCACCGCCCAAGAATAACCCAATAAGTGGTGTTAAATAAACCAGCAACGCTGAACGCAATAAACTCCCTTCAGGGATCCCGACTTCCACTTTCTGCCCTGGCTGCAACGGCTGTAAAATCTCCAGTTCGAGCTGATGTATACCATCAGACCCCAATTTATTCAGTAAATAGGAGCCACATGTCGCGCGTGCCTGGCAACTGCCACAACCAGAAGAGGAACCATAACGTAATAATGCCCTCCCCTGTTGCCAGCGGATTACTGTCGCCCACTCTTTAACCATCAGTTAGCTCCTATAAACGCGACGCCCGCGGCGACACGCTTGGCGGTTGCCAGTGGTAATTCACCAATAATTGTCACCTCATTAGCTCCACGTATTACACTATAGATCGTTCGGTGCCCGCGACGGAGAGGATGTTCCAACTTACCGGTTTTATCAGCGTTAGTCACATTCACTGAAAAACTGAATAAACCATCACTGAACATGATGGACTCAAGCGAGTCAATATTTGACAATTTACGCCGGTTACGTGAAACCTCGGTGAAACCATCCGGCAATTTTCCTACTTTCCAGTTGAATACCACTTTCTCTGACGATGGAATGACCAGCATGGGTGGCATATTCAGACGGGTAATAACACTCATTGCATTATTGATATCGCCACCTATTATGGAGGAAACAACCCGAAATTGCTCAAGTGTTTCACTATCACGATCAAGCAAATCGATACGTAATGGCAAATGCGTTTTTTCATCGAGCAGTAAAATATAATTATAACGCACTTCATCTTTGGAAGTGATGCGTACAACCCGACAAGGTCTGTCGCCTATATGAGTACGGCCAACATCGATGAAATTGTAGTATTTTTTCAACTGAGTGAAGTCAGCAAAAATAACGGCAGGTAAATAGTCAATAATATGATCGCCATTAAGACTGAAAGCATCCAATCCAGGTTCAAAATAACTGATCTCATTACCACGCTGGACAATCTCCCTACGGGAACCATCCATCTGCATGATTTGAGCAATTGGAATACCATTAACAATGGCGTGACGATAACGAACTGAGACAATAGCCTGCTGACTGAGATTAATAAAAGCAAGCTCGTAAGTCAGGGATTGAGCGGCATTACCCATTTCCTGCAACAAAGCCTCAGCGCTGCTGAACTGCGCCGAGGCTTGTAAAGGAGTAAATAGGCTGCCCGCCAGCAAAGAGACGGAGAACCAGATATGTTTCATTACTGCTGTTGCGTTCCTAAAGATTGTGTTCCGGGAACCGGAATAGCAACCGGTGGTGGAATTCTCCGTCCATCATTTTGTTCAAAATGCACACGGCGGTCGAGTTCATATTGTTGCAGCATGATATTAATGCGTTTATTACGCTCCTGCACCTGCATACGCTGATCATTGCCAAACATATCACCACCGGAAGGCACGCCGAGACTCACCGGAGAAGCAGATCCCATCATTGGCAATGTGTTAAATGCCGGCGTGTCAGATTGATATTCAAGATCCACAGCATTATGACTATTATACTGTTGCACACCTATCAATACTGCCAGCGAAACACATGCTGCAACACTCACTTGAGTAATTTGACTCGCCCAAGGGCGAAGTTTTTTCCAGAATGGCATTTTCTGCCAGCTCTCTGGCTGAGGCTGAGATTCAGGAACAGCCCCAGGGTTAAAATGAACAGGCTCTTTTTCAAGCGCTAATGCGACCCGGCTCGCAATATCCATATGCAATACTTCAGTCACATCACCACGCAATGCGTCACGTATCAGGTGGTAATTTTCCCAGTGTTTCTGCATGGCAGAATCTTTAGATAAAATACTAACGACTTCACTATCAAGAGTTTCGCCATCCATCAGTGCGGAAAGTTTTTCTCTTTGCATGCCAAAGTACCCTTCAGTATTGTTCCACTATTTTTAATTTTAAATCAGTGGTTGAATTTTATCATCAATGGCTTCCCTTGCACGGAAGATACGGGAACGAACAGTACCTACCGGGCAATCCATAACAGCAGCTATTTCTTCATAGCTTAACCCATCTAATTCCCTTAGTGTTATTGCCATTCGCAAATCTTCGGGAAGAGACTCAATGGTTCGGAAAACCACCTGCCTTAATTCTTCTGACAACATTAAATTCTCAGGGTTCGAAATTTCTTTTAGTGCATTTGAAGCTTCATAATCTTCTGCGTCATTGACATCCAAATCACTGGATGGTGGACGCCGCCCTTGAGAAATCAAATAGTTCTTAGCAGTGTTAACTGCTATTCGATACAACCAAGTGTAAAAAGCACTATCGCCACGAAATGATGCCAATGCCCGATATGCTTTAATAAATGCTTCCTGCGCAACGTCAGGAACATCACCCTGCGGAATATAGCGGGATACAAGACTCGCTACTTTATGCTGATATCTGATTACCAGTAGGTTAAACGCCTTCTGGTCACCTTTCTGCACTCGCTCAACCAGCATTTGATCCGTTAACTGCTCGCTCATCCGAGGTTAAATCTCCTGAAGCAAAGCTCCACATTTATATTTATTGAACCAACCATGATGTCCCATTTTTCTAAGCAAGCATGGCTTTGAGTAGTAAAATTTTGCGAAGTTCAATTTGTGCCATCATTTTGTTGCAATCATAGCCTTTATCCTATCTGATAGGCTAACATGATTTTACCCATCTTCCTTCATACATAATCAACTATGCAATCATTATTCCCGCAACATTACAGCGATGTACTTATCATAGGCAGCGGTGTAGCCGGCCTGTCTTTGGCTTTACGGCTGGCCTCACAATATAAAATCACTGTATTAAGTAAGAGTATTCTCAGCGAAGGCGCATCCTATTATGCACAAGGGGGGATCGCCGCAGTATTCGATAAAACAGACAGCATCACATCTCATGTTGAAGATACCCTTATCTCCGGAGCAGGGCTTTGCGATAGAAGTGCTGTTGAGTTTACCACCAGCAACGCTCGTCATTGTGTGCAATGGCTGATTGATCAGGGTGTTTTATTTGATACAGTAACCCGTGAAGATGGCGAAAAACAATATCATCTGACCCGTGAAGGTGGACACAGCCATCGGCGTATTTTGCATCACGCTGATGCAACCGGCAAAGAAGTCGAAACCACACTGGTTGAAAAAACCATATCTCATCCGAACATCACAGTGAGAGAACGTTGCAACGCCGTTGATTTAATTACTTCAAATAAAGCCCAATTCGATGGTAATAACCGGGTAGTCGGCGCTTATATCTGGAACCGACAGCAGGAACAGGTAGAAACCTATCGCGCAAAGATTGTTGTATTGGCAACCGGTGGTGCGGCTAAGGTCTATCAATACACGACAAATCCCGATATCTCATCCGGTGATGGCATAGCAATGGCGTGGCGCGCTGGCTGCCGTATCGCCAATCTAGAATTTAACCAATTTCATCCAACCTGTCTTTTTCACCCACAAGCGCGTAATTTCCTGCTGACAGAAGCCCTGCGAGGTGAAGGCGCTTATCTGAAACGACCGGATGGCAGCCGTTTTATGCCTGATTTTGATGAGCGCGCTGAACTGGCGCCCCGCGATATCGTCGCACGGGCTATTGACCATGAAATGAAACGCCTTGGTGCTGACTGCATGTTTCTGGATATCAGCCATAAGCCAACTGATTTCATTATCCAGCATTTTCCGATGATCTATGAAAAACTGCTGACGCTGGGATTTGATCTGACAAAAGAACCGATTCCAATCGTTCCTGCCGCGCACTACACCTGTGGTGGCATAGTCGTCGATCATCAGGGCCGCACTGACCTCAACAACTTATATGCTATCGGTGAAGTCAGCTATACTGGCCTGCACGGTGCAAACCGTATGGCATCCAATTCCCTGTTAGAGTGTCTGGTTTATGGCTGGTCTGCGGCGGAAGACATCCAACAACAAATTGAAAAAATCGAAGAAGTATCAGAACTCCCTTTCTGGGATGAAAGCCGTGTTGACAATTCAGATGAACAAGTCGTCATCCAACACAACTGGCACGAATTACGTCTATTTATGTGGGATTACGTTGGTATTGTACGTACAACCAAACGTCTGGAACGCGCATTGCGTCGTATTAATATGCTGCAACAAGAGATTCATGATTATTATTCCAATTTCAGAATCTCCAACAATTTGCTGGAATTACGAAATCTGGCGCAAGTCGCTGAATTAATCGTACGTTGTGCTCTGGAAAGAAAAGAGAGCCGGGGCCTGCATTTCACACTGGATTATCCCGATTTACTGTCAGAATCGAAACCAACCATTTTAACCCCCTAATTTTTACCAGCACAACCACGCTCCGGCGTGGTTCTTTCAATAACGTGATTCCTTCAATAATAGAGATAGAAATCCGTGACGAGCTGCTGAAATTCCCGCGTATATACACCATCTGGCTGGCGAATGACCAATTCACTTATTGAGTTCGTTTCTTCCTTGCGGGAAAATGCCAACAACACCCGGTGTAATGGCTTACCTTGCCTGTCGCGAATATTGACCCGATGGTGAGAAAACCAACCCATCTGATATGCCATTGTTTCAAATACTTCACCAATGACATACGGCAATACCACACAAAACAGACCATCAGATGTAATCAACTTCCCAACATATTGTAATAACCGCTGATGCGTTAGTGAGCTGGTATAACGAGCTTGTTCTCTTGCCTCATTCCGGCAGGCAACAGCCGGTTCAAAATAGGGTGGATTACTGACAATCAAGTCATAACATTGTGAATACCGATCAGCGAAATCACCGATATCCTGACGATAAACATTTATTTTTCTCTGCCACGGAGATTGCTCTATATTCTCTTGAGCCTGCAATGCAGCACCAGTATCCAGTTCTACTGCATCAATTTTGCTATTTTCATCTGTACGCTGTGCCAACATCAAAGCAATTAACCCGCTGCCGCAACCGATATCCAAAATTGCTTTTTTGCCACTAACCGGAGCCCACGCGCCCAATAGAACACCATCTGTTCCTACTTTCATCGCACATCGGTCATGGCCGACAAAAAATTGCTTAAAAGTGAATCCTCCCCGGCGCAGAGATTGTTTCTGTTTCAAATTAATAACCTGCATCTGTGTCAGCACAAAAAATTTCGCCATAGGATAAGGGTTATTATGTTCCGATAAAAGCTATCTGCCTTACTGACAGCTTTAATAGATGAACAATACGTCTAACCTGTTTATAATTGGCGGCCTAAACAGAGGTATATAATGACTGCAACAAACTTTTCTGAGCTTGATCTTGATGAACGCCTGCTTGATGCTCTAAATGATAAAGGTTACTCCCGCCCAACAGCAATTCAGGCTGCTGCTATTCCGGCTGCAATGGATGGACGTGATGTTCTGGGTTCCGCGCCCACTGGAACAGGTAAAACCGCAGCTTACCTGCTACCAATTCTGCAACATTTACTCGATTTTCCACGCAAAAAATCTGGCCCGCCACGCATTTTGATCCTGACACCAACCCGTGAACTGGCAATGCAAGTGGCAGACCAGGCAAAAGAACTGGCTGCACATACCAATCTGGATGTTGCTACGATTACCGGCGGCGTGGCCTATATGAACCACGCAGAAGTTTTCAGCGAGAATCAGGATATTGTCGTCGCCACTACTGGCCGTCTGCTGCAATATATCAAAGAAGAAAACTTTGATTGCCGGGCAGTTGAAACACTCATCCTCGATGAAGCAGATCGTATGCTGGATATGGGTTTTGCCAATGATATTGAAACCATCGCGGGCGAAACCCGTTGGCGCAAACAGACCATGCTGTTTTCTGCAACTCTGGAAGGGGAGGCCATCCGTGATTTTGCAGAGCGCTTGCTGGAAGATCCGGTTGAAATTGATGCAGAGCCGTCACGCCGTGAACGCAAAAAAATTCAGCAATTCTACTACCGTACAGACAATCTGGAACACAAAACAGCCCTGCTTTGCCATTTACTGAAACAATCGGATGTCACTAAATCCATCATTTTTGTTCGCAAACGTGAACGTGTACATGAGCTTGTAGATGGACTGCGTCAAGCCGGTATCAAAGCCTGGTTCCTCGAAGGGGAAATGGTACAGGCTAAAAGGACAGAAGCTGTTAAGCGTTTGAATGATGGCAGCGTCAACGTTCTGGTTGCCACTGATGTTGCTTCCCGCGGATTGGATATTGATGATATCAGTCATGTTTTCAACTTCGACTTACCACGCACCGCCGATGTTTACCTGCATCGTATCGGCCGGACGGCGCGTGCTGGTCGCAAAGGTACCGCAATTACCTTAGTAGAAGCGCATGATCATGTTTTATTAGGTAAAATCAGCCGCTATCTGAACGAACCACTGAAATCGCGGATTGTTGATGAACTTCGCCCAACAACCAAAGCACCAAGTGAGAAAACCAGCAATAAGCCATCGAAAAAAGTATTGGCTAAACGCAAAGAGAAAAAGAAAGCGGAAGAATCAAAGAAGAAAGAAAAAATACGTCATCGGGATAGCAAAAATATCGGTAAACGCCGTAAACCTTCTGGTAATACAAAAGCGGAAGCCCCAACCAATAGCAATGCGTAAATCTTTAAACGGGCCGATTGGCCCGTTATAGACCGCTGACAAACCTCGTTGAAAATACCGGGGTTTGTTCCTTTCATTATGATTCATAATGCCACCCATTTTCCTCATTAACCCGGTTTAATCTTCCGCCAAGGCGTTACTTTCGCCTCTCCTACATTGACTCCAGAGATAAAAACAACAAAGCATCGCGACCAGCAAGGCTATCTTCTTGATATACCCAAGAAACTTCAAGATGCAGTTTTTAGCACCTGAAAATGGTCGTTAATTCTAGACATCAGCGAGTCCGCTATATCCGGTAGCGTTGTGGTGAAAAATTTGAAG
>NZ_JBEJZY010000031.1:0-64730 GCF_040256935.1 Photorhabdus viridis | reverse complement strand
TTTTTATTGGAAATCGTCGCTGGCCTAATTGCTTATACATTCCAACCTAAAAAACCGAGCTTGAATTTACGGGATTGTGATATAGCTATTTTTAAACGAAGCTGAGGTTAATTAATTACTGCTGGTAAAGGGAATAAAAAGTTTGAAAATTTTATATTCATGTCATTGATAACATAATAAGACTGTCCTACTTTATCTGACATATAAAACTCTTCTGTCACAGCGATAAAAGTCTGACGACAAGCCTCAACTAAAATCATCCCTTGAATATGTTGCCCTGTTTGATGGTCAGTCATTAATTCACAACGTTCATCAATTAACAGTGGTAAAGAAAATAAATTTTCATTCACTTTCTCTGCAACACCTATCCTAAAGAAGTCAGTCATTTCCTTTCATGCCATTACGTATGTTAATGATCAGTGTAATCTATTCCGTTTAGAAAAAAATACGGCTGTAAGCTACAACCGTATTAAATTACTCAATGATGAATATAATGAATTGATATTATTTAATAATTACCGCTCCCAGTAAGACTCTTCCAAACTATCTTCTTTTTCTGGTAAACCCCGGCTTAATCGTGGCGAATGCTGACTCAATACCTGATAGCTCACTCTATTTGCATATTTACAAACCTGAGCAAGTGATGAATATGTCAGATAAGTACGAATATGCTTACTGGAATTAGGCACATTCATTCTGTGATGGTTGTTAGCGGTTATATCATGCAATAAAGCAGATAAAGCACCATCACCTGCACCATTGGTATTCATAATTTTTTCTGGTCCGCCCATATAAGGTTCAATATGGGAGTAAACTTTCATTGGGATTTGGCAATCAGATTTTCGCATAGCACGGCTGAATTCATAACGGTTAAATTCAGCAATAGCACCAGGTAGCAGTGGGTGAGTTGTCTGACGCTTATAATCTTCTTCCGTATACCCTGCCATATATAATCCCGCAGGACCAGCGGTACACAAAACCAAATCAACCCAATCCAGAGCCATATCTGACGCCAATAACGGATCCCTGAAACCAGTAAGTTCATAAGCTTCATCTTCATTCATTGCCAGAACAGAAATATTCTCAACCAGAAAATCGCGCCACCATTGTGGATCATCAGCAATAACATATTTTGTCCCCAAAGTCAGAACGACAGGTACACTGTGTTTTTTCGCATATTCGATGGCTTTCATTGTCGCTTCTGGCATTCGCTCTCCTGACTTGCAACGAACCAAATAAGCGGTTAATACTAAGGCTGAAGCTTCGGCGATAATCTGCTCAGGAATACTCTCCGGTTTTAGTTGGTTCATTTGTCCAGGACTAATGGCAAAAGTCCGTTCACCATTTTCTGTTACCAGCGTAAAACAGCGGCCAATTGCGCCATCCACACCCTGTAAATAATTTAAATCAGTTCGGCTTGAGGTGTTACATAAGTAGCGGTAAGCATAGCTGCCAATCTGAATGTTGTTACACATTGTGCCCAGTAAGACGGAACGATCATCGGCCAACACTGAATAATTATGTAAAGTATTACCGATCGTGCCACCAGCAAATTCGTGGCTGATAAGATTGTTATCCGCCAGTTCTCTATACAAGGTTTCAGCTACATCATCTTCAATAACTAATGAGTGTCCCTGGCTGAGGTGATAACGCCGGATAAAATCTTCGTCTACTTTCGCCTCAATATCCACTAACGTCTGATCGATACCAACAATATAAGCTCGGTTATTCTCACCATCCATCATTTCTTTAATTGGCTGGAGTAAAGGATCACGTAGACTGACGGGAAAATAGTGTTTTGATTTACGTTTACCAGGGAATTTCATATTTGATTGATGCTATAACGCGGAAAAGATGCAGCATGTTAGCACAATAAAAACTGACAGGCAGCAAGTGTCATTGCGACACCGGCTGCCAGAGAGATTAAGCCACTTGCTGACGACTGCGCGCCACGTGACGAATCAGAACAAACATTACCACCAGGATCAAACCAATAAAGGCACTGCCTACCAAGATAAGCAGACGCTTAGGCGAATCTTTCGCCGTTGGTTCATAAGGAGCCTGCATATATTTGAATGGCTGGAAGTTAACTTTATCTATTTTAAGTGATTTCAGTTCGTTTATATAGAGCATGCGGTTACGCAAATCACCATCAATCAAGGATGGATCTTTGATCTCTTCAGTAATTTGCAGCTTACGTTGTAATGCATCAGCGCCCAAAGCAATGGAATAATCTGGATCATCTTTGATCATTGCTCCTTCGCTGGAAATAGGCTTTTTAACTCCCGCTGAATTGGCAATAGATAATGAATATTTCAATCGCTCAACATTAGCTCTCTGTATATTATGAACACGGTTCAAATCAACTGTATACAAGCCTTCGGAGTAAGCAAGCTTCTGTTTTACCATATCACTCAATTCACTTTCCACCCGCTGATGGACAACAGACGACACATAGCTGATATAGCCGTTTAGCAGGTTATATGCATCATCAGCAGTTCCGGCACTGAAAGTCAGTTTAATTTCACCACTTTCATCATCTTTTTCCATTTTTGTAGATGAGATATTGCTATTTACAATCTTTTCAATAAGTTTTCTTTTTGCAAGTGGTGAATGATCATCTGATTCAGCTATCAGATTTTTAAAATATTCTGTATTAACCAGATATTCTTCTCGTAAAACACGTGAATTAAAATTATTTAAAAAACTACCATACAGTGATGATGAAGTTACCGATGGTTGTAAGCTTAAAACCTCTAACTTAGTCAGGATGTTTTTAAGTGGTTGTATTTCTTCAAGTTGAGGTTGAATAACCGAAGCTGAACTGGTCCATTTTTGTGGCATAAGAGATGCTGCTGTAAAACCAATAACAGCAAAAATGATAGTAACAGCAATAATCAATAACTTTGATTGAAATAAAACAGAGAATAACTCAAACAAATCAATTTCATCGTCTTGTTTTGCATTATAATAATTGAAATATTCTTCACTGGAGTTAGTGCTTTTAATCGGTTTAATACTCATTATTTATGTCCAAATTCAAATATGACTGTTGCTAACTATTCTACAAAACATCATCCCATTGAGCCCTTAGTTTATATCCTAAAAGCCGGACGAAACCGCTCTGATAGATAGACTCCCGCGTGAGAATATATCATTAAAGAGTCATTTAATCCTAATGATAGATTAATTGTATATACTATTGGTTTAACTTCTGACAAACCTGCTCACCAACGCTTCCAACAGAAAAATATGATTACTATTGTCGTTAAGCGCAGGAATGTATTCACATTTCTCCCCACCAGCATTAAGAAATATCTCTTTATTCTGCTGTTTTATCTCTTCCAACGTTTCCAGACAATCGGACGAAAAACCAGGACAAAGTACCTGAATATGCTTCATTCCCTGATCAGGTAATGATTTCATGGTTTGATTAGTGAATGGCGTCAACCAAGGCTCACGACCAAACCGCGACTGATAAGTCATCATTACCTGCTCTGCCGGATAGTTAATTGTTTGCTTTAGCAACTGGGTTGTTAATTCACACTGTTCAGAATAAATATCACCGGTATCAACAAAACGCCGTGGAATACTATGGTAGGAAAATAGTAATCTGTCCGGCTTGCCATGCTCACGGAAACTCTGCTCAATAGTCTCTTTCAATGCGGAAATATAGGCAGGATGGTCAGCATAGCTACGGATAAAGTGAATTCCAGGAATAGTGCGATATTTCTGCAATACTTTACTGACGCCATCAAACACAGCCGCAGATGTAGAACAGGAATACTGGGGATAAAGCGGCAAGACAATCAATTGCTCAACACCCTGTTTGAGCAGATTATCAATTGCCTGCTCAAGCGATGGAGAACCGTAACTCATTCCCAATTCAACAGGAATATCCACCAGTTTTTCTGCCAGCAATTTTTGCTGACGGCGGCTATATACTAACAGGGGAGAACCTTCATCAGTCCAGATTTTCTGGTACAACTTTGCCACACGTGAAGAGCGGAGAGGCAAAATAGCACCATATAGTATTGGAATCCAGATAAACCTGGAAAAATCGACAACCCTTTTATCGCTCAGAAACTCAGCTAAGTAACGCTTTATCGCGGCAGTTGTCGGCTCATCAGGAGTACCAAGATTAACTAATAAAACGCCATACTTACCGCTGCTCATCATGCCGATTCCCTATTGTCTTCTCTGGTAAGAACCCTAACACAATAAAATAGAGATGAAAATCATGTTTACCCATTAGAACAATAAATAAAAACCAACTGATTTACCTGAAACAGTAAAGAAATAATATAAGATAAGGCAGCTTATAAGCCGCCTTTTAAACATCACTAAGATCGATTAATCCAGAATTTTGACTAATTCTTCGCTAACTTCAGATACCTTGCGAGTACCATCAATTCTGAAATATTGGGTATCACCTGTTTCAGCTTCTTTCTGGTAATAAGATACCAAAGGAGCAGTCTGTTGATGATATTCAACTAAACGTTTACGCACGATATCTTCATGATCGTCTTTACGAATAGTCAGCTCTTCACCAGTAACATCATCCTTGTTTTCCACTGACGGTGGATTAAATTTGATGTGATAAACACGGCCAGACGGAGCATGTACACGGCGTCCAATGATACGTTCAATAATCAGTTCATCAGGAACATCGAATTCCAGGACATAATCAACATGAATACCAGCGTCTTTCATTGCATCAGCCTGAGGAATGGTACGAGGGAACCCATCCAACAAGAAGCCATTGTGGCAATCATCTTGTTTGATGCGCTCTTTTACCAAAGCAATAACCAGTTCATCAGTAACCAGCTTGCCATTATCCATCAATTCTTTGGCTTTTAAACCCAATTCTGTGCCAGCCTTAACCGCAGTACGCAACATATCACCGGTAGAAATTTGAGGGATCCCATATTTCTCCATGATAAATTGCGCCTGAGTCCCTTTACCGGCGCCCGGAGCGCCCAGCAGAATAATACGCATTGCGTAAATCCCCTTGCTAGTTAGTTTTTATATTTGTAAGAAAACGAGTCACCATACCATTTGGAATGGGGTTCGCTCAAGAAAACAGGGAAACGATTTCGTGATATTTTTTTGCAAAAAATAAACCACGCCCCATCTCACTATCAGAGGCGTGGTTTACAATCGTTGCCAGAAAATAATTAAATCAAGCTTTTTCAGACAGTAATAGCTGATTCATACGACGAATAAACTGGTTTGGATCTTCCAATGTGCCACGTTCAGCAAACAATGCCTGATCGAGCAGTAGTTCAACCCAATCCGCGAATTGAGCTTCATCACTGATATCAGCAGCCAGTTTTACCAATTGATGATCAGGATTCAGTTCAAAATTGTATTTAACGTCCGGCACTTGTTGACCAGCAGCAGCAAACAATTTCGCCATCTGAGTGCTCATTTCATCCGCATTTGTTGTCACAATTGCCGGAGTATCCGTCAGACGGTGAGTCAATTTAACCTCTTTTACCCGATCGCCAAGTAATGTTTTCACACGCTCAACAAACGGCTCCAGCTGTTTTCCAATTTCTTCCTGTTCAGCTTTGTCTTCATCTGCCAGTTTATCCAAAGATTCATCAGCTTTACTAACTGACTGGAATTTCTTACCATCAAACTCAGTAAGGTATCCCATCATCCATTCATCAATGCGCTCTGACAGCAGCAGAACTTCGATACCTTTCTTACGGAACAGCTCCAAATGAGGGCTATTCTTCGCCGCAGCATAACTGTCCGCAGTGATATAGTAGATCTTATCCTGACCTTCAGTCATCCTACTGACATATTCTTCCAAAGAAACTGTTTGCGCAGAACTGTCATTATGAGTAGAAGCAAAACGCAACAATTTAGCGATAGCTTCCTTATTCGTATTATCCTCTGCCGGACCCTCTTTCATCACTAGGCCAAACTGCTGCCAGAATTGCTGGTATTTTTCTGCGTCATCTTTTGCCAGCTTATCCAGCATCTGCAATGCACGTTTGGTCAACGCATTACGTAAATTACGGGTAATAGAATTATCTTGCAGAATTTCACGGGAAACGTTCAACGGCAAATCATTGGAATCAATCAAGCCACGAACAAAACGCAAATAGTTTGGCATAAACTGTTCTGCGTCATCCATGATAAACACGCGCTGGACATACAATTTCAACCCGTGCTTATGCTCACGGTTCCACATATCCCACGGAGCCTGAGAAGGAATATAGAGCATACTGGTATATTCCTGTTTACCCTCTACGCGGTTATGGCTCCAGATCAACGGATCAGTAAAATCATGGGAAATATGTTTGTAGAACTCTTTATATTCTTCATCTGTAATTTCAGATTTACTACGAGTCCACAAAGCTTGAGCTTTATTAATCTTTTCCCAAGTTACTGTATCTTCTTCACCCTCTTCTTCGCTCTTATTTTTAGTTTCAATTTCAACTGGCAGAGCAATATGGTCAGAGTATTTACTGATGACAGAACGCAAACGCCAGTCATTCAGGAAGTCATCTTCCCCTGCACGTAAATGAAGGGTGATCTCTGTACCACGAGTTTCTTTTTCAATATCAGCAACAGTGTAATCGCCTTCACCAGCAGATTCCCAGAATACGCCCTGATCAATTGAAGCACCGGCAGCACGGGTACGTACCGTGACTTTATCAGACACAATAAAAGCAGAATAAAAACCAACACCAAATTGACCAATTAACTGGCTGTCTTTAGCCTGATCTGAACCAATAGATTCCAGGAAAGCTTTTGTTCCTGATTTAGCAATAGTGCCAAGATTATCGATGACCTCATCACGGGTCATACCAATGCCATTATCACTGATCGTGATAACTCTCTTCTCTTTATCAAAAGAGAGACGAACACGCAGTTCACCATCACCTTCATAAAGTTCTGGAGCAGATAATGCGCGGAAACGCAATTTGTCAGCCGCATCGGAAGCATTTGAGATTAACTCACGAAGGAAAATCTCTTTATTGGAATAAAGTGAATGAATCATTAATTGCAGAAGTTGTTTTACTTCAGACTGAAATCCACGGGTTTCCTGACCTTTCATACTCATTTGTTACCTCAATCTAAATCCAGTTCAGACAGATAAAATCAGACGATAGTATGCAGATGGGGATAAATAAGCCGGGTTTCAAGTTTGATTATTCAAAAGAGTATGAAATAACGCGAATAAGTTAGATATTTAAATAGGTTATAACCATAGTGAAATGAATTGATAGGCGTGCGCCACATAAATGCAGCGCCTCAACGTCTTTACGATTTGATCTATGCAGGGTATACAACCGTACTCTTTTCCTGCCAGATAAAACAGTAAGACATTGACAGAAAATCAATAAGTAATTTTCTGCCGCCCAGCAAGTGAATGCGACAAAGTTGTACCATCTACCATTTCAAGCTCACCACCAACCGGTACACCATGAGCAATGCGGCTTGCTGTTACACCATACTGAACACATATTTCTGCGATATAATTGGCCGTTGCCTCTCCCTCCACTGTCGGATTAGTCGCCAGAATCACCTCTGAAATCTCTTCTGTGGAGAGACGGTCTTCAAGACGATCCAAACCAATGTCCATCGGACCAATGCCATCCAATGGAGATAAATGCCCCATCAACACAAAGTAACGCCCGGCAAACTGCCCAGTTTGTTCAATGGCATGAATATCCGCAGGGCTTTCAACCACACAAATTTGACCATTTTGCTGACGGCGTGGATTAGCGCAGATCGTGCACTGATCTTGCTCAGTAAAAGTCCGACAATATTTACAGTGTCCAATTTCCGACATCGCTCTTGTCAATGCCTGAGCTAAACGCATTCCACCACTGCGATCACGCTGTAACAGATGAAAAGCCATCCGCTGCGCAGATTTAGGGCCAACTCCTGGCAAGCAGCGTAATGCTTCCATCAAGGATTCAAGGAGAGGACTGGTTTGCATCAGAATGGCATCTTAAAGCCTGGCGGCAGTTGCATTCCGCTGGAAACGTTTGCCATTTTCTCTTTCTGCGTTTCTTCAATACGGCGGGCTGCGTCATTGAATGCAGCCGCAATCAGATCTTCCAGCATCTCTTTGTCATCTTCCATCAGGCTTGGATCAATCTCAACACGACGGCAATTATGAGCACCATTGATAGTCACTTTAACCAAACCGGCTCCAGATTCACCTGTTACTTCCAGATTAGCGATCTCTTCCTGCATTTTCTGCATCTTGTCCTGCATTTGTTGGGCTTGTTTCATCAAATTGCCCAAACCACCTTTACCAAACATAGTTTTCTCTCTTCGCTATGGCTACATCGTACAACAGGTACAGATTGCAGCTCGGTTAGACCGGTCGGATACTCTCTTCATCCAGTTCAGCACCAAATATCTGCCGCAATGTCTGAATAGTCTTATCCGCAATAATTGATTGGCGAGCTTGCGCCAATTTTTCTTCATAAATGGCTTGTCGCCACTCCAGTGGAGTTTTCTCCTCCGGATTATCATCTTCAATAATGCTGAATTCAATCGTTACACCGTACAACTCGCTTAAAGCCTCCGCTAATGATTTCTGTGCAAAAACAGAATTAAGATGGCGCTGACTTGAACGCAGGTGTAAACAGATATTATTAACACTAATCTGCTCTTTAAACGCATTTAATGCTAATTGTTGCACCAGTTTAGGAATTTTAAGTTTATCAACTTCCGCTGCCCATGCATCTCTTTGTCTGGATTCTTCAGCTAATTTTTCTGCCAGCTCCGACGTTTTCTCATGCTCCAGAGCCGTTCTTAAAGCCTTTGGCGTAGTAACGTGGGTTTCCAGTTTTTCTTCAATATTCTTGGCTCGCCAACGGTAAGCCTCTTTTTTCTCAGGCTTTTCTTCCTGTGTTTTAGCTATTGATGACTGAGGTCGCGGCCCTGACACTGCGGCAATCCGTTCAAGTGCCGAGGTTGCCGGCCTCGCCTTAACAGGCGTAGCCGGTTTAGGCTTTTTTGGTGGTGTTTGCTCTTGTTGCCGGGATAACACACTCTTTGCTTTCAGCAACTGCGCTGTCGGGCTTGATGCAAGTGCCTGAGGTATCTGAGGTTCCGGCTGAGAAACACCGCCCACCGGTACTGGCTCATCAATAGGGTTAGCGGATGGCGTATTGCCCTGATGATTATGTTGCGGCTGTGCTGCAATTGATGGGATAGCCGCCGGATGTCCATGCACAACCGGCGCAGCGACCTCTTCAATAACTGTTTTTGGATGAAATGCCAAAGCCCTGAGCAGCGTCATTTCAACACCCATTCTGCGTTCCGGTGCATACGATAGATCTCTACGACCAATCAGTAGAGTTTGATAATAAAGTTGCAAATCTTCCGGTGAAATTGCTTTCGCCAATATCCGCAAACGGCCTTCAATGGAAGAAGAAGCGATTTCTGGTTGAGAAGGTAGTAGCTGGATCATTGCAATACGATGCAGTAATGAAAGAATCTCTACCAGCAAATTCTCCCAATCAGCCCCCCGTGAAGCGGCTTGTTCCACCAATGCCATAACCTGCTGACCGTCAGCCCGAATCAATGATTCTATAATTGATAACGGCTGTTCATCATCCAACGTTCCCAGCATCAGGCTGACTATTTCAGTTGTTACCTGGCCTTGCCCCATCGCGATAGCCTGATCTGTCAGACTCAAAGCATCACGCATACTGCCATCAGCAGCACGGGCCAGAAGCTGACGGGCACGGCTGTCACTCTCCAGATGTTCAGCTTTAAGAATATGTTCGAGTTGATCGCTTATCTGATCAACACCCAGCGCTTTAAGATGGAACTGCAAACAACGGGAAAGGATAGTTACCGGCAATTTTTGCGGATCAGTGGTTGCCAGTAAAAATTTCACATGCTCAGGCGGCTCTTCCAGCGTTTTCAATAACGCATTGAAGCTGTGACGGGAAAGCATATGCACTTCATCAATCAGATAGACTTTGAAACGCCCACGAGCTGGAGCATATTGCACGTTATCCAGCAATTCGCGCGTATCTTCAACTTTAGTACGGGAAGCAGCATCAATCTCAATGAGATCGACAAATCGCCCTTGTTCAATTTCAAGGCAATTAACACATTTACCACAAGGCTTATCAGTAATACCTGTATCGCAATTTAATCCCTTAGCAAACAAACGGGCAATCGTCGTTTTCCCGACACCTCTAGTGCCGGAAAACAGGTAGGCATGATGGAGCCGGCCATGGGAAAGACCATTAGCCAGCGCAGTCAGGACATATTCCTGACCAATCACATCAGAAAATATTTGTGGGCGCCACTTACGGGCAAGTACCTGATAGCTCATTGATACCGGGAAAATTGAATATATAGAATTGGGCACCATGCTAACACAGCCCCACTACAGACAGCGAGGCCGATATGTCAGGAATACAAAAATAAACAGATTAACGACCAGGGAATTCCAATAGAGTGAAGCTGTTCACGCCTTGTTTTCGCAGACGCTCACTTCCCCCCAAATCAGGCAGACCAATAACAAAAGCAGCTTCAGAAACTTCACCATCTAAATGACGGATTAAGCGAACAGTTGCTTCAATAGTGCCGCCCGTTGCCAGCAGGTCATCAATAACCAGCACCTTGTCACCTTCTTTAATGCTGTCCTTATGTATTTCCAGTGTATCGGCGCCATACTCTAAATCGTAAGTTTCACTCAATGTTTCACGAGGTAATTTGCCTGCTTTACGGACAGGGACAAAACCAACACCGAGACGCAATGCAACCGGAGCTCCGAATAGAAAACCGCGAGCCTCAGTACCCACAATTTTTGTGATGCCTTTGTCCTGATATCGCTCTACCAGAAGATCAATTGTTGCCTGGTAGGCAAGAGGGTTATCCAATAAGGTTGTGATATCACGAAAAAGAACCCCCGGTTTAGGGTAATCAGAAATAGTTTCAATACTGTCTTTAATAAATTGCAGTTGCTGCGCGTTTGCGGTCATAATCGGTGCCAGTGAGTAGAACACGAGAGTGCTAAAATCTATGCAAACTGATAAAAAAAAGCAACTGATGAACATGCATCAGCCTATTTTTTGTCGTTCTAGGTTAATTCTGCTTCGCAAAACATAATCATTGCAGGGTATAAATGAGTACACAACCGTTATTAAATTTACTCGAAAAACAGGTCAATATACTGGCGGAAGAGCTCACACCTCTGGCAGATATCCCATTTTCTACTGCTCGGTTTGATCAAACCTTATTTAACCGACGCAGCGATAAACTCCGTGGTTATCTGCAAGAAGTCAGGCATAACATGGAACAACTCAAAGAGTGTGTTCAGGATCGCCGAACGGAACAAGTCGCATTTCTGACCGAGCGTTTAGTTGCTCAAATGGAAGCATTAAAGCGTGAATTGTCTACTCAATCACTGAGAAAAAAAGAGAGCAGGTTCGAACATAAACAACAAGCTACTGACCTGTATCACAAGCTGGCTGAACATCAGGATTATGAGCGCCGTCTGCTCACAATGATCAATGATCGAGAGCTAAGATTGAATCAACAAACTACACTGAGTAATCAGCAAAAAATACAGAAAGAAATCGCAGCATTAGCCGGAAGGCTAGCGCGTTGCCGCCAATCTCTGACGCGAATTGAAAAATCAATCGAATATAAAGAGAACATGGATTAATAACCCAGATGAGGAAGTTTTATGTCAGTCGAACACGCACCACCTGAAGTTCAGCTTGCTGTTGATCTAATCTATCTATTGGAATGCAACGAAATCGCACCCGAAATTGCACTCGCTGCACTGGAAATAGTCAAACACGACTATCAAGCTAAGTTAGTGAAGCAGTCACAATCTACGAAGGAATATTGAGCGATTTATTACAAACACCTCGTAGATACTTTGTCGATACCATAAAAGATCTACATTTGTTAGTCTTAGAACTTGCTCTCACGTACTCGATCAACCTTTGCAAAATGGCTTGATGTCGTCATTCATTCTTTCCATTGTTGAGTTTAAGGAACGTTGAAGCATAATCGTCCGCAGCGATTCGAGTACAAAGCTGTTCCCATTCACAACCTACACAGGCAGACCTTACGATCCTACGGTTAAAAGCCCATCGAGCCTGTTTTAAATAGGTTTCGTCAAGCCTCAGTGTATGACCTACTTCGATTGACCACCCCATAAGAGTACCAATAGCCTCCAAAGCACGACTAT
This sequence comes from Photorhabdus viridis, assembly GCF_040256935.1. Lineage (NCBI taxonomy): Bacteria > Pseudomonadati > Pseudomonadota > Gammaproteobacteria > Enterobacterales > Morganellaceae > Photorhabdus > Photorhabdus viridis. The sequence continues at coordinate 52,528 of NZ_JBEJZY010000031.1, read as the reverse complement.
CCCGGACGATGACACTCTTGCCCAAACAATGAGGATCATCTTCTCCAAGCAAAGGAGCACAAATATCATCGGGCCCTTCCACAATCAGGATATCTTCGTTCTGAATTCGGGGAATAATCTTATTGTAGTTTTCAATAAAGCTAGGGGAATATCCGTTGCCCGCGTAGGTAAGAATACACAGGAGATGATGACCTCTCAGAGATACTGTCATTGTTGCGTTCCTAAGTGTGGAGTGCAGCCAAGTGTTGCATTATTATACAAAAAATGTTATATGATTGACACTGACCTTCAATAGATAAATTTTTTTAATATAAAAAATAGACTAGGAATCGGCAATCATGTCGTCAAGGTGGGCATCAAAAGAACTTGTCAAATTATCATCAGAAAGCTTGCAGGCAATCATAGATAACAAGATTCCGGCGGTAATGATAGATGATTTTGCAACTACAGAGGAATCAATACAGCTTTCTGCAACAATACTGAGCATGAAGGCGAAGCAATATGAATTCGGCAGGCCAGGATTTTACTTGGGAAATCCACTCACTCACTACCGTGATCGCCCAAAAGAAGAGTATTTCGCTCAAGTTAACGCAGCTGAGCAAGAACGTGCTCAATTTACCAATCAAGCTTTTGATCCCGTTGTTCGATTCATACAACGTATCAATCACATTACCGATTTCAGCATTGCAATCGCGGAAGAACCAGGGCTTGGCCCCTATTTTGCCGGTATCGTCCGTATTATCTCCAGTGGATCAGATCTACATGTGGACTACGCACCCACTTTTGCTAAAGGAAATTTAGCCATCGGAGGTATATCCACCCAGCTCGCTTGGAACCTCTATGTTTCGTCTCCTTCACAAGGAGGGGAAACAGTAATCTATAATCAGCCATTCAAGAGTACTGTTGTTGATAAAACCTATAAGCCATATGATAGTTCTCTATTAACTGATTGCGAATCATTCACTTTCCGGCCTCAAGTTGGTTCTGTCGTCATTTTTAACACCAGTAATCCTCATATCGTCCTGCCAGCGAACGGCAATCGGATTGCAACAGGTTCCTTCATCGGTCTGTTAAATGAAAAGAATCTGATCTTATGGTCGTAATACATTTCAATAAGATGTTTGGAATCTGAGCATGAAGACCGCCTTTTCTTACTCTACCGTTGTTCTATATGTCGTGACGATCATTACGGGGGGAACATCGTGGTATGCGGCAAAATTGCAATTAACTGATGTTTCACCTGTAATATCCCTGATTTACCGTTTTGGATGTGCGTCGGTATTGCTGCTTCTGATTACTGCAATTTCTCGGGAAAAACTCACATATACCTGGCGCGAACATCTCTCTTTCGCTGCGCTTGGAGCATTCGGGTTCGCTGTCGCATTCTTACTGATTTACAAGGCTGCGGCCTTAATCACCACCGGTTTAATCGCTCTTACCTACTCTTCGGTCATATTATTCAACTCTGTGAATGCAATTCTCTTCCTACGGCAATCAATTTCATGGACAGTTCTGGTCGGTGCTATGGTCGGTCTGACTGGGATAATTTTGGTCTTCAGCCCAGAATTTTTAAATAATGAATGGAATTGGGCGGGATTCGGTTACGCTATCACAGCAACCCTCGCGTTCTCATTCGCCAACATTTCCGCAGTTCAGTTACAGAGAAAGGGGGCTGCTGTTCTCCCAATGACAGGCATTTCTATGGGATATGGCGCCATATTCTTGCTCAGCTATGCCCTTTTAACTAAACAAACGTTTAACTTTGATCCATCACCAATCTACGTAACATCTCTATTCTATTTAATCCTGTTTCCTTCCGTGATTGGGTACACAACGTATTTCGCCGTCGTCGGTCGTTTAGGTGCGGGACGAGGGGCCTATACAATGCTTCTCGTTCCGCTTGTAGCCTTAGCGATCTCCAGCGTCACAGAGGGCTATCGCCCAACCGTTTGGGCCATAATCGGCACAATAATGACGCTTAGCGGCAATTATTGGGTAATAACAACCAAATATCAGCCCTCAGTAAAGACCGATACTTAAGAACGTGCTTCAAGGGTTGGGTAAGCCCGGCGAACAGTTCTCGCAATTAAAATAATCAGTACGATTTTGATAATATCACCTGGAATGAATCCCATCGAACCTATGGCTGCTTGCCAGAAGCTGATATTGGCAAATGCCGCAACCCATGGAATACCCATCACGTAGACAATCACAATTCCACCAAAGACAAGAAATACAGCTTCTTTAAAAGTATTTAATTTTGCAAGATTCCTTTCATACAAGTAGCCGATAACAAAAGCGGCAATCGGCCACGCCAAAACAAAACCACCGCTTGGACTGAAAAATACCCCCAATCCTCCCATACCTCCCGCCATTACCGGTAATCCAACTGCAACAAGAACACAAAAGAGCAATAATGCTAACCCACCCCGTTTCGCACCAGCAATAGCGCCAGCAAGCATCGCTCCCATTGATTGGGCTGTTATCGGAACGCCTATAACGGGAAGAGCCAATGGCGGGAATAAACCCAGTGCTGCGGTTAGCGCGGCAAATAGTGCGATATAAACAATATCTTTCGTAGACATTTGATCCCCCTTTTTCGATAAAGCTGCAAACTAGGCTTTATTTGCTACCCGATTTCTTTCTCTCAAACCCTGGATCGTAAGACCGGGCTTCAATAGCAGCAGAAATATCATCTGCCATTTTGAGAGTTCGCACGATAACGGGTACGGCAATTGCTATGACACTCTTATCGAGACCTCTTGCTTTCTGAGCCTCCCGTACTTCTTCTGTAATTGATGCGAGAACAGGAATAAACCGCAAGGCAAGAGATAGAGCTAAACTCACTTTTCCTGGATTGATTTTAAAATAATACAACCACCAAAGACCCTTTTCCAATGCATCGATCATATCGGAGGAACGAGTAGTAAGGGTGACAAGCGAGGCTAACAGTAAAAGTGAGGCAAGACGAACGACTACAAGTACACCGGCAGTCCAGTGATGTAGAAACACCTGGACTATAAAAATAAGCGCAAAGATCCACATAGCAGGCCGTAGTTGCGCCCAAGCAGTTCTTAATGAGATTCTGGCTAACAAGTATAAAAGTACGATACCTGCCAACGCTGCAACAGAAAGATCGATACGCGGAACGATAAAGAGTAATGTCCCCAGAATGAGCAAAGAAATAATTTTGAACCCAGGGCTAACTTGATGCATAAATGATGGACTAGGATCATACCCAGACAGGCTCATGACATCATCCTTACATACTCAGGAATAGCAACAGAGGGAATATCATCGACAACCACACGACCATCATCAAAAACGAGCACGCGGTCAAACCCCGCCAAAAACTCAAGGTCATGAGAAACTATGATTACAGTTTGAGATAAATTATCAATTGCTTCAGCAACACGACGCTTGTTACGTAAATCCAGTAAAGTCGTGGGCTCATCGAAAATTATGTAAGCAGGTTCCATCACGAGAACACCAGAAATTGCTAAAAGTTGTTTCTGGCCACCACTTAAAAGATGAGCTGGATGCTCCCTAAGCTGAAGTAAGCCATATCGTGAAAGTACCTCCTGCGTTCTTTGCTGAATTGTCTCCTTGGTAAAACCGAGATTTTTCATTCCAAAAGCTAAATCCTCTTCAACAACTGGAAAGACAATCTGATTATCAGGATTCTGGAACACAAAACCAACCATGCGCCGGATCGCTTTACCCTCCGTTCTGGTATTCAGACCATCCACCAAAACATCACCACATTTCGGTACCAGTAATCCATTAAGAAGACGCGCAAATGTGCTCTTGCCGCAACCATTGCTACCTATGATGGCAATTCGCTTTTCCTTCAACTGCAAATTTAAGTCTTTCAATACCACACGCTCACCGTAAGCATGCGTTACATTTCGTATCTCCAGCATAGATGGTTATCCCTCAACAATTGTGACTAGCTACATAACACGGTACCAACTTAGCACTCTATCTGACTGCAAAATCCGTAGGGCAAATTCAACCAACGTAATGTTCTCAATACCATCAAATAAATATAACTTATTGATATTAAATAATTTAACCTACTTACACCGGATTTAAATAATACATTTTGCTCAGACAGAATCTTCAGCATTTGTTTTAAGTTATAGTTTTCTTTGGTCACTATCCTACAAGGCCAACAGTAGCAATATCCGATATTAGAAATAATTTCGGCTAAGCTCCTAAGTTTTATTCCTTGTATATAACAGTTGATAAACAAAGAGCATAAGATAATGGCTTTTGACCATTAGCCGCATTGTTAGCAATTACCAAAATAGAATTTACCTCTATTATTCTGGTTTTTCATTTTTCTGTGACTTTCATATGCTTACTATATTTAAGCATATCGATAAAACTATCCACTAACGGTTCAGCTTCTTTCTGAATATCAAAACTGTCTGGTGCAAATAACCAATTCTCCAGCAAACCAGTTATCAACCCTCTCAGCATGATAGCGGCTCGCCGCAGATTAAGATTATAAGGAAGCTGACCTGATGCAATACAGTTGGAAAGTGACTCTTCAATACGAACATAGTCTGCAACACACAGCTCCTGACGAACTTCCACCAAAGCAGACATTTCACCAACAAACTCACATTTGTGGAAAAAAATTTCCATTAACAGCCGGTTCTTCGGATCATCAACGACCGACGTCAGGATATGAATTATTAAAGTTCTTAAAATCAGGAGTGGATTATTAGGATATTTTCCTTGATACTCTTTCTCTAATTCATCAATCTTAGAATCTGTTATTCTACAAGCTTCGGAAAACAGGTCTACTTTATTTTTAAAATGCCAGTAGATTGCACCTCGGGTTACTCCAGCCGTTGTGGCAATATCTGTCAGTGAAGTAGCAGAGACACCGCGCTCAGAAAACTCTTTTATAGCTGCGTCTATAATCTGTTGCCGGGTCTCCTCAGCCTGTTGTTTAGTTTTTCGTGCCATATACTCTGTTTTTAACCTGAAGCTGATTTACATACATTCATGTATGTTTGTATTATAGCATGCTGCTATCAATGGAGTAGTGGTTTTACGGATTGAAAGGTCAACATCTAAAAATATTGAGGTTTACTTATGCGAATAAACAGGGGAGTTTTACCTCTGGCTACAGTACTGGTACTCTCAGGCAGCTTAGCTCTTTCAGGATGTAACGACAAAGACTCTCAGCACGTTGCTGAAAATCAACAGGCCCCTGAAGTCGGTATCGTGACGCTGAAAACTGAACCTCTGATGGTCACAACTGAACTGCCAGGCCGAACATCAGCCTTCCGTATTGCAGAAGTTCGTCCACAAGTAGGCGGCATAATTCTGAAGCGAAACTACAAAGAAGGAAGTGATGTAAAAGAGGGGACTTCTTTATACCAGATAGATCCAGCAACTTACCAGGCTGCCTATGACAGTGCTAAAGCTGATTTGGCTAAAGCTCAGGCTAATGCAGAGATAGCACGCCTGACAGTGAATCGCTATAAGCCACTGTTAGGTACAAACTATGTTAGTCAGCAGGAATTTGATAAGGCCAGCGCTGACTCTGCACAGGCGAATGCTGCGGTACAAGCAGCAAAAGCGGCTGTAGAGACTGCCCGTATTAATTTAGCATACACCAAAGTTACAGCACCGATTAGCGGTCGTTCCGGCAAATCGACTATAACTGAAGGTGCACTGGTTTCTGTTGGTCAACCAACAGCACTGACAACCGTTCAACAGTTGGATCCAATTTATGTAGATGTCACTCAGTCAAGTGATGACTATCTGCGTCTTAAAAATGAAATCACCAGAGGTATTGTACAGAAAGAGGGTAGTAAAGCTAAAGTTCACCTGGTTATGGAAGATGGTAAAAATTACAGTGAAACAGGCTATCTGGAATTCTCCGATATCACTGTAAATGAAACAACGGGTTCTATCACCATCCGTGCAATATTCCCTAACCCAAATGAAAAATTACTACCAGGTATGTTTGTTCGCGCAAAACTGGAAGAAGGTATTCGTCGGGATGCAATATTGGTTCCCCAGCAAGGAATTACCCGTACACCTCGTGGCGAAGCTACTGTTATGGTGGTCGGTAAAGACGAAAAAGTCGAACCACGCGTTATCACGGCAAGCCAGGCCATTGGTGACAAATGGCTGGTAACTTCCGGTCTGAAAACAGGTGATCGGGTTATCGTTACAGGCTTGCAAAAAATTCAACCTGGCATACCAGTTAAAGCAGAAGAAGTGGATTTAAATGCAAAACCTGCTGCGAACCAAGCTGAACCTGCAAAAAAGTCTTAATTAAGGAGTCGGTGATTCATGCCTAAGTTTTTTATAGATCGGCCAATCTTTGCATGGGTAATCGCAATTATTACCATGCTGGCTGGGCTGCTGGCAATTATGAAATTACCCGTGGCGCAGTACCCAACTATCGCACCACCGGCAATTTCTATCTCCGCAACTTATCCCGGCGCAGATGCCACTACTGTGCAAAACACAGTTACTCAGGTTATCGAACAGAATATGAATGGTATCGATAATCTGGTTTATATGTCTTCCAACAGTGACTCTGCTGGCAACATGAATATCACGCTAACCTTTGAAGCGGGTACTAATCCTGACATTGCACAGGTACAAGTACAGAACAAGCTGCAACTGGCTATGCCTCTGTTACCACAAGAAGTACAGCAGCAAGGGATACATGTGGATAAGTCCACAAGTTCTTTCCTAATGGTTGCAGGGTTCATTTCTGAAGATGGCTCCATGTCACAGGAGGATATCGCTGACTATGTTGGCGCAAACGTCAAAGACCCGTTAAGCCGTGTAACTGGTGTGGGTGATTCAATGCTGTTTGGTAACCAATATGCAATGCGCATTTGGTTAAATCCTGACAAGCTCGTTGACTACAAAATGACGACTCTGGATGTAATAAATGCAATTAAAGCTCAAAATAACCAAATAGCCGCCGGTCAGTTAGGGGGAACCCCTCCAGTTCCAGGTCAACGGCTGAATGCTTCTATTATTGCCCAAACACGTCTGACTTCACCGGAAGAGTTCAGCAATATTCTTCTGCGCGTTAATACTGATGGTTCTCAGGTCCGTCTGAAAGACGTGGCAAAAGTGGAGTTAGGAGCAGAAAGTTACAATATCATTGCCCGCTTTAATGGTAAACCAGCTGCTGGTGTCGGTATCAAACTAGCAACAGGCGCTAACGCTCTGGATACGTCAAAAGCGGTAAAAGAAGCGCTAAAAAATATGGCGCCTTTCTTCCCTCATGGGCTGAAAATCGTCTATCCATATGACACCACTCCATTCGTTAAAATCTCTATTAACGAAGTAGTTAAAACACTAGTTGAAGCAATTATGCTAGTGTTCGTGGTTATGTACCTATTCCTACAAAACTTTCGAGCAACACTTATTCCAACCATTGCGGTTCCTGTCGTATTACTGGGAACATTTGCAATACTTGCCACATTTGGTTATTCAATAAATACATTAACTATGTTTGCCATGGTTCTCGCCATTGGCTTACTGGTAGATGATGCCATTGTGGTGGTGGAAAACGTTGAACGTGTTATGCAGGAAGAAGGTCTATCTCCGAAGGAAGCAACCAGGAAATCAATGGGGCAAATCCAAAGCGCCCTAGTTGGTATTGCCATGGTGCTGTCTGCTGTATTTGTCCCAATGGCTTTCTTCGGTGGTTCAACCGGTGCGATTTATCGTCAATTCTCGATCACCATCGTATCTGCAATGGTACTGTCTGTACTGGTAGCATTAATCCTGACACCTGCTCTGTGCGCCACCATATTGAAACCCATTGCTAAAGGCAGCCACGGTAGACAGACCGGGATCTTTGGCTGGTTTAACCGCATGTTTGATAAAAGTACCCACCACTATACTGACAGTATCGGCCGTATTCTGCGCAATACAGGCCGCTACCTGGTAATTTATGTATTGCTGGTTGCTGGTATGGCGGTTATGTTCAATCGTCTGCCTTCCTCCTTCCTTCCTGAAGAAGATCAAGGGGTATTGCTGACAATGGTTCAATTACCCTCAGGTGCAACACAAGAACAGACACAGAAAGTTCTGGATAAAATAAATGACTACTTCAATACAGAGGAAAAAGATCTTGTAGTTTCTGTATTTACAGTAAGTGGCTTTGGTTTCAGTGGTCAGGGGCAAAACACTGGTCTGGCATTTATAAGCCTGAAAGACTGGAGTGAGCGCTCTGATACAGAGAACAAAGTACCTGCTATTGTTGCCAGGGCAAGTGCTCACTTCCAGAAAATCAAAGAAGGTATGGTGTTTGCCTTTAACATTCCAGCAATTGTAGAGTTAGGTTCAGCAACTGGTTTTGATTTTGAATTAATTGACAAAGCGAACCTTGGGCATAATAAACTGACCGAAGCACGTAACCAATTGCTTGGCATGATACAAAAACATCCAGATATGTTAGTGGGTGTTCGCCCTAATGGTCAAGAAGATACCCCTCAGTATCGGATTAGGATTGATCAGGAAAAGGCGGAAGCTTTAGGTGTTTCCATCGTTGATATCAACTCGACATTAAGCACGATGTTTGGTGGCAACTATGTGAATGACTTTATCGACCGTGGTCGTGTCAAAAAAGTTTATGTTCAATCAGAAGCACCTTATCGTATGCTGCCAAGTGATATCTACAAACTGTATGTCCGTAACAAACAGGGCGAAATGGTTCCATTATCTGCCTTCGCAGATATGTCTAAAGAACCATGGACCTATGGCTCGCCACGTTTGGAACGTTACAATGGTTTACCATCAATGGAAATTCTGGGTGAAGCAGCGCCAGGTAAAAGTACCGGTGATGCAATGGCTCTGATGGAGGAATTAGCATCCCAGTTGCCAAATGGAATCGGTTTCGACTGGACAGGTATGTCTTATCAGGAACGCCTGTCAGGTAATCAGGCACCGGCTCTGTATGCCCTGTCATTGATAGTGGTATTCCTCTGTTTAGCTGCACTGTATGAAAGCTGGTCAATTCCATTCTCAGTTATGCTGGTAGTACCACTGGGTATCATTGGAGCCTTGTTAGCAACAACATTCCGAGGCTTGGATAACGATGTTTACTTTAAAGTTGGCTTACTGACTACCATCGGCTTATCGGCAAAGAACGCAATCCTAATCGTTGAGTTCGCTAAAGACCTGATGGAAAAAGAAGGAAAAGGGTTGATAGAAGCTACGCTAGATGCCGTAAGAATGCGTCTTCGCCCAATCCTAATGACATCACTGGCATTTATGCTGGGTGTTATCCCTCTAGTACTGAGTAATGGTGCAGGCTCCGGCTCTCAAAACGCAGTGGGTACCGGGGTATTGGGCGGAATGATTGCTGCAACCTCGCTGGCTATCTTTTTCGTACCTGTGTTCTTTGTCGTTATCAGACGACGTTTTAGTAAGAAAGCTGAGGAGATTGAACCTACGTCAGAATCTCACTAATGCAACTAAACAATAATCAGAAGGCCGTTAAAACGGCCTTCTTAAATATAATAGTTGCCTGCATCAGGAAAGATTCTGACCACTAATTTACTCGCTGAACTCTTACTTAAATTCGTCCAAATTTAATTAAAATTACCACTTATGAGTAAAAAATATCTTTAAAAATCCAAGCATTACTGACTTTAATAAAATTAACGAGAAAATTGTTGGACAAAAATTGCTTTATCTTTTTTTACACTAAATGACAAAAAACAATACCAGTACATAGTGACTTATGTAATAATGATGCTATATTCATTGATTATTGTAGCCATCAGGCTATAATCTGCTGTTACGGGTATCTGAGGATAATACTGTTTTATATAAGCCTACATATTAACTCACATATACTAGCCGATATTTATAGTTTATTACGTTAAGGTATGAGTTTTTGTTTAAGAGGTGGTTCTGATTTACTAAAAGCAAATCAGGGTTTCCTGTAAAAAAGAAAAATAATCCCAAAGAACGATTATAGGCACATAATAATAATCTCTCGAAAGAAAATTTCTATAATACGTGCATATGTTTAGTGTTTGACTCAAATTAAGTAATGCCATATATATACGGGAGAGATACATAGCATAGATGAATATTCACTAGGATGACATGACATTGCTGAATTAAAATGCTGATGTGAGAATCTAAGGCAGGAAGCACCTCTAGTGACAGAGTACATCGAGACTGGTTGTGTAAATAATTCTTACGTCTCGGAATAATTTAAAGCTAAATGAATTGATTAAGTACATATCAATTTTAGTTTAGCACTTTAAAATAAAATATTCTGATGATTTCGGCCTTCTCACTTGAATTGATAAATTTTTTGATAATACATATACTTATACTTTGTTTGGAAGCGAATAAGATTAGCTTTTCTAAACTAACGAAATGGTAAAAAACCAATGAATGTTTAACCAGTATCCTGTTACATGATTTAAATTGCTCCCTGAGCAAAATTTGATTGAATATTTCACTAAATAATTCTTTATATATCTTAAATAAGAAAGGCGACTATGACTAAAACTGATTATCTGATGCGTTTAAGAAAATGCACTACAATTGATACACTGGAACGTGTGATTGAAAAGAACAAATATGAGCTTTCAGGAGACGAACTTGAACTATTCTACTCTGCTGCGGATCACCGACTAGCTGAGCTGACCATGAATAAACTATATGATAGAATTCCACCTTCGGTGTGGAAATACGTTCGCTAAAATAGTTTTTCATCAGGTAGAAAATGATCCGGGCCGGTAAAGTGCTATCGGCTTAATTGGGTTATCGATAAAACTGGTGAGGGCTCTGCCAGCGACATCCCGGCACACACATCCCCTGCTATGGCTGCTTCCTTCCGGACCTGACCAAGTTAACAAGTTAGCGTTGCGGGAGAACCAACAGAGCCCCCATTGACGTATTGCTTTAGCTTCAAAGCGGCGCCATTATCATTCATACCTATCTAAATAGCAAGACAAGCAGACCCGAATGATGCTTTATTACACATTACGAGTAAATACACAAGGAAATGTATTATCTGATAGCTTTCAACGTGATTTCGATATCTTTAGTCTGTCCATTATTGATCACCTCATATGCAGTATCTGTAACAAACATCAAACGATTATGCAACGAAACAGAAGCACTGACGACAATACGTGCATATGGCTTAATTTCGTTTTGCCGGTAAGGCAGAACAAAATGGAAAGGTGATTGTTTCCCACCTAAACGTTCTACCTTCTCAGACAGAGTAACTGAAGGCGCATCAGCCAAAGATATATCAGATAAAGTTACTGTCAGAACTGCATCCGCAGGCAACGCAATACGCTGCAATATATTAATATTGCCTTCAACAAAAGAGCGTTTTACTGGATTTTCAATCACTTCCACCTGAGTATCTGCTATTTCAGGACCTTTACCATTACACCCAACCAAAGCAACCGCCAGTAATACGCTCGCAGGGATCTGCCATAATTTCATACACACTCCTCCACTATTAACTAATCTATATAAATAATAAAATAAATTGAAATATCAAACCGTTAAATCTAAACCGTCTGGATTATAGATTAAAAATTTGAATATAAAACTTCAATTAATCTCATATTCTTTGTTGCACTACTATCAGGACTTAAAACATTTACAATTTAGTTATTTATTTATCATCTATTAATGGGACAATAATCATCTCTTGTACTCTCTGATAACCAGATAGAAAACAAAGGCATATTATGAGCAAGTCATTAAAGAATCTGATAAATCTGATGAACTTAGAAAAAATTGAGGAAGGTATTTACCGGGGGCAAAGTAAAGATTTAGGCTTTCCTCAGGTTTTCGGAGGACAAGTGATTGGTCAGGCGCTTTATGCTGCCAAACAAACCGTTGTTGATGATCGGATGAGCAACTCTTTCCATAGCTATTTCTTACGCCCCGGTGACAGTAGCAAACCCATCGTCTATGATGTCGAGATCCTGCGCGATGGAGGAAGTTTCAGCGCCCGGCGAGTCAGTGCGATTCAAAATGGTAAACCTATCTTTTATATGACCGCCTCATTCCAAAGTCATGAAGAAAGTTTTGAACACCAGAATATGATGCCGGATGTCCCCTATCCAGAAGAACTTATCCCTCAGGACGAAATTGCGAAAAAAATATCGCATCTGCTGCCGCAGAAGATGCAGAATATTTTTCTCCACCCCTGCCCGCTGGAAATGAGGCCAGTAAAATATTACAGCCCATTCAATTACCTACCAGAAGAACCTGTACGCTATGTTTGGTTCCGCAGTAATGGCGACATGCCTGCCGATCCTTTTATGCATCAATATCTGCTCGGCTATGCCTCTGATTTTAATTTCCTACCAACAGCATTACAGCCACATGGTGTTGGGTTCCTTGAGAAAGATATTAAGATAGCAACCATTGACCACTCTATGTGGTTCCATCGTCCGTTTAAACTAGACGACTGGTTACTCTATGCTATAGATAGTCCATCAGCTTCTGGGGCCCGTGGTTTTGTTCGTGGACAGATTTATAATTATGAAGGTGTACTTGTTGCCTCCACTGTACAAGAAGGGCTAATCAGGAAACGGAACAAATAAAAATAATAAGGGCAGCAAATAAGAAATCAGCATCACACTTACGGTCTCATTGCTGCCTGTTTATATCACAGATTAATTATAAGCACTCTCCCCATGGGAATTAATATCCAGACCTTCTCTTTCAATTTCAACAGTAACCCGCAGGCCTACCAGCAGATCTGCTATTTTAAAAGCAATAAAAGAGACAATTACTGACCAAACCACACAGATCAATATACTAAAAACCTGAATACTCACTTGTTCCAACATGGTTATACCCTCTGCATAACCGGTTCCGCCCAATGATTTCGCCGTAAAAATGCCAGTCAGGAAGCAACCTACGATCCCACATACACCATGTATACCAAATACATCACACACATCATCAACGCGTAACCACCGTTTTAAGGCCACTACTCCCCAAAGCCCAGCAAAACCCGCGATTAATCCAATAATTAGCGCACCACCAACACCAACCATTCCCGCAGCAGGTGTAATACCAACCAGCCCGGCAATACAGCCTGAGCATGCCCCTAAAAGAGAAGGTTTATTACGGAAAAACCATTCTGCAAAAACCCATGACAGAATAGAAGCGGCAGTCGCCACAATTGTATTCAAAAATGCCAGAGCAGCGATCTCATTAGCAGCACCAGCAGAACCTGCATTAAAACCAAACCAACCGATATAGAGTATAGCAGTACCAATGAAGACCATCGGCAAGTTATGCGGTTTAAATGCTTCTTTCCCAAAACCAGTACGTTTTCCCAGTAAGTAAGCACCAACCAATCCAGCTACAGCAGCATTAATATGTACAACTGTACCACCAGCAAAATCCAACGCACCATCCTGTGAAAGAATCCCACCACCCCAAACCATATGCGCCATAGGCAAGTAAGAAAACGTCAACCAGAACACACTGAAAATTAACAAAGCTGAAAAGCGAATACGCTCGCCTAACGCGCCAATAATCAAAGCAACTGTGATACAAGCGAAAGAACCTTGAAATGCCACATGAATTAACTGATAAAAATTGCCACTTAAGTTCGTAAGTGCCAAATTCTTTAACATCATTTGACTAAAACTACCAAAAAAACCATTCCCTAGCTCAAAAGCCAGACTATAACCGTAAATCACCCACAATACACATACCAGAGCAAAGCTCACCATAACCTGAGCCATCAACGATAAAACATTTTTACTCCGTAACAATCCACCATAAAATAGAGCGATTCCTGGAATTGTCATAAACAGAACAAGTACTGTACAAATCATCATAAAGGCATTATCAGCTCTATCAGCAACACCTTCCGCTGCCTGAGATAATGATGGTAAAAAACTGGCCACAACACCGGTAGCCACAGAGAATTGTTTTTTCATATATATAGTCTCTATCAGTGACTTACAGTGCCGCATCATTAATCTCGCCTGTTCTGATACGGATAACCTGTTGTAATTCGATGACAAAAATTTTACCGTCGCCAACTTTTCCGGTGAAAGCCGATTGCTGAATCGCATGAATTACCTCCTCAACTAACTCATCTGCTACAGCAATATCTATCTTTACCTTAGGTAAAAAATTGACGCTATATTCAGCTCCACGATAAAGCTCCGCATGCCCTTTTTGGCGACCAAATCCTTTTACCTCTGTTATGGTCAATCCTTGAACACCAAGACCAGAGAGAACCTCCCTAATATCCTCCAATTTAAATGGTTTTATAATTGTCGTAATGAGCTTCATATATCCCCCCGCCATCCGGCTATTGTGTTTGCAATAAGTAAGTAGCAAAGGGTGTGCCAGAAATTAAAATATATAAAAATCAATTAATTATAAGGTGAATATAAATTACAGAAAGAAAAATAGGGAGAGCAACGAATGTCCTCTCCCGTTAATGCACCAAATTAGTGCAAATATGGTTAAATCACCACCTCTTTCTCAGAGATTGTGCCACATTCATTTAATGTATCACTCACTTGTTGTAACTGATACATCTGATAGTAACGTCCACGTCTTACCAATAATTGTTGATGGTGTCCTTGCTCAACAACTGCACCACGATGCAGCACCAGAATAGTATCAGCCTCCACAATCGTGGACAAACGGTGAGCAATCACGATCAATGTTGTTTGCTGGCGAATTAATCGTAAAGCCTGTTGTACCGCCTGTTCCGTACCAGAATCAATATTTGCTGTCGCTTCATCAAGGATCAAAATTTGCGGTGCTTGCACTAACACTCTCGCCATAGCAAGCAATTGTTTTTGGCCGGCTGACAACGTATTACCCTGTTCTCCCAAGATGGTATGAAGATCATCAGGAAGCGTACGCACTAACTCAGCTAATTGCACAGTTTTCAGTACCTGCCAAACTTTCTCTTCTGAAATATTCCGACCAAGCGTAACATTATTAAAGAAAGAGTCAGCGAGAACGA
This sequence comes from Photorhabdus viridis, assembly GCF_040256935.1. Taxonomy (NCBI): domain Bacteria; kingdom Pseudomonadati; phylum Pseudomonadota; class Gammaproteobacteria; order Enterobacterales; family Morganellaceae; genus Photorhabdus; species Photorhabdus viridis. Next base: position 37,527 of record NZ_JBEJZY010000031.1, on the reverse strand, counting down.
CTGGATCCTGCTGAACCATTGCCACACCATTACGTAACACCGAATGAGACAGAGACGACACAGGCCGGCCATCAAGGTAAATCTCCCCTTTCTGCCACGGGTAATATCCCATCAGTAAATTTGCCAGCGTACTTTTTCCACTACCGGTATGACCAACCAAAGCAATAAAACCATAATCCGGAACCTGTAAATTAATATCTTGTAAAACTATTTTGTCATCCCGATAGGAAAAACTGACATTTTCTATATCAATTCGACCACTGGATAGTGGTTGACTATCCATTCCATAACCTTGTTGAGGGCTATCCATTAATTCAAATATCCTCTCACCAGAAACTACAGCCTGTTGCAGGATTGATTGTTGAGAGGTCAGTTCGATTAGTGGTTCATTCAACCGCCCAAGATAATTGATAAAAGCATACAATACCCCGACACCAATCACTCCTGCTCCACTGAACCCAAACAACACAATAAGACCACACAGCACCATAGTTGACAATAAACTCAGCAATGGACGTAATAACATCCCATCTAATCGCAACGCCTGCATTCTCGCTTTAAAATGAGCACGATTTGTTGACAACATACGTTCACCAAAACGAGCCTGCTGCCGGAACTGCTGAACAACACTCATTCCATTGATAACTTCATTAAAATTATCATTAATATCAGCTAAATAACTGCGTACCTGCCTGACAATTGGCGTACTTAGATGCTGATATATCGCCATGACAATCAACACGACAGGAAAAATAAGCATTGCAATCAGTGCCATACGCCATTCGAGCACAAACATGGCTATCATCATCGCACCAATCAACGCTATACTCCGGAATACCGTAGGAACCACATTGACATAAAGATCTTTAATGACCTCTGTGTCGTTCGTTACACGGGAAATCAATTGCCCTACCGGTTGATTATCAAAAGCACTCAAAGGCTGACGCAATGCTGCATTCATCACATCAGTACGAAGTTGCTGAACCACATCAACTGACACTTGATTGAACAATAAAGTCTGGAAATAGTGTAATGCGGCCGTAATCAGTTGCAGAACAATAAAGGTTACAGACAGCCCAATAATCACTCCTGCCGGCATATTACCCGTTGCAACCATATTATCGATAAAGTAACTAATCAAAATCGGACCACTTACTTCCGCAATTGCAGCCCCCCACAGCATTAGCAGCGCCAGCCCCAACGGCTTACGATAATTTTTTCCATAAACCAGCAAACGTTTCAGAGACGGCCACAATCGGCGAACCTTAGTCATCTTGATCTCCCTCAGTGGTTTCCCCGTCATCCAATGCTGCTTCAAGCTGTTGATAATGATACATATCACGATACCATCCTGGCTGCTCCGCCAGTTGCTGATGCCGTCCCTGATGTATAACAGAACCCTGCTGCATCACCAGAATATTATCAGCAACAGTTAATGCAGACAGGCGGTGTGCGCTGATAATAACCGTGCGTTGTTGTCTCCACTGGCTGAGGTTTTGTAAGATATTGTGTTCAGTTTGCCCATCAACCGCAGATAAAGCGTCATCCAGAATCAAAATCTCTGCATCTAAAAGCAATGCTCTTGCAATAGAGATGCGCTGTTTCTGCCCACCAGAAAGCATCACTCCACGCTCGCCCACTTCCGTTTGGTACCCTTCAGGTAAACGAAGAATATCTTCATGAACATTGGCAAGACGGGCAACTTCTTCGATCTGTTCCTGTGTTGCATCAGGACGTCCCAAAGCAATATTCCCGGCAACTGTATCTGAAAATAGAAAAGGAGTTTGATTGACAACAGCAAACCGTGCTCGCCATTCATCTAACCGGATATCTGCAATTTTAATCGACTGGAAAAAAATTTCCCCATCAGTCACATCAAACTGTCTCTGTATCAACGCAAGTAGTGTGCTCTTACCTGAACCGGTTGGGCCACATATCCCCAGTAACTGTCCAGGTGATAACCGGAAGTTAATTTGACTCAGAATAGTTTTATTACTTTGCGGATAATGAAACGCTTTGATATTCACATTCAGAGTACTACGCTCAGGAGATAAATGACGGTTACCATCCGCAATAACCGGAGGCTCTTGCAACAAGCTACGGATACGGCTATATGCAGCACTTCCCCGTTCAACGATATTAAACATCCATGCCAGCGCTAACATTGGCCAAATCATCAGGCCAAGGTACATCACAAAGCTAGTGAGCTCCCCAAGAGTCAAAACACCATTCAGCACCATCCAGCTACCACCACCGATAGCCAGAAAGTTTGACATACCGATAGCAATAAAAATTGTCGGATCAAATCGGGCATCCACCCTAGCAACATACATATTCTTACGCCCAGCTTCCACAGCAACCTGTTCAAATTGATTTGATTGCATATCTTCAAGACCAAATGCCTTGATCATGCGAATGCTGGTCAGACTTTCCTGAGCTTGGTTATTCAGAGCAGAAAAGGCACCTTGTGCAGATTTAAAGCGATGATGAAGTTGATCACCATATCGTTTAATGATGATTGCCATAATCGGCATAGGTAACAAAGACAATAAAGTTAACTGCCAACTAATTTGTACACTCATCATAATCAGTACTGCACAACCCATAACCAACGAGTCAACTAAAGTGAGTACTCCTTCACCCGCAGCAAATACCACACGGTCCACATCATTAGTCGCACGGGCCATCAAATCACCCGTACGGTGACGCAGATAAAATTCAGGGGTTTGTCGGCTAAGTTGCTGGTAAAAATTATTCCGTAATTTAACCGCTAATTGATATGACGCCCCAAACAACCATAAGCGCCATATATAACGCAGAATATAAACAATCAATGCAATGACCAGCATAACACCAATCCACACCATCAATTGTTGAGATGACATAGAACCAGCACGGATGCCATCAACAATTACGCCCACCAGATATGGAGGAACCAGTAGCAGAATAGATATGATGATAAGCAGAGTCACAGCGCCAAAATAGCGACGCCACTCGCAGCGGAAGTACCAGCTTAATTGAGAAAATAATCTCACACGCGTATATCCTGAAATAGATAATATGAATGTTGAACAACATGCAGAATAATGAAGTTAACTCATTGAGTAATCATTAGCTAATCTGGTATCGGTAATGCTGTAGTGTACTTAATTTTTTCCATTGCAAAGCTGGATGTAACATCAATCAATCCCGAAACACCATTAACCATGCGCTTGTAGAAGAGATCATAGCTTTTCATATCCACAACTTCTACATGCATCAGATAATCACATTCACCGGCCATACGGTAAAAAGCCAGAACCTCTGGCATTTGCTTTATAAATGCAACAAATTCCTCATACCAGCTACTGTTGTGCTGCTGAGTTCTGATCATGACAATCACTGTCAACCCTAGCCCTAATTTTTCACTATCAATCAAAGCAACTTTGCCAACGATATAGCCTTCGTCTTCAAGCCGTTTTAAACGTTTCCAGCAAGGGGTAGAGGTAAGATTAACAGCTTCCGCCAATGCATTCAGAGACAGGCTACAATCTTTCTGTAGTAACTTAAGCAACTTGCGGTCTGTTTTATCTAACATAGTCACCTCTTATAGAAAATTTTTCCATAAAGAAACCACATATTGAAAAAAATAACAATCCATTTCTCCCAGTATAAAGTTAATCTACTCATCATCAATCATATTCTAATTAAGAGTTAATAAATTATGTCGTACAGCTGGACAACCAAGGCAATCAAAGAGATTCAGGCAGATTATCAACGCAGTTCTGACACTCATCTCATCCGCCTTAATTTACCGACTTTTCCAGGTATCCATCTATATCTGAAAGATGAAAGTACCCACCCAACCGGCAGTCTAAAACACCGACTTGCCCGTTCTTTATTCCTTTACGCACTTATCAATGGCTGGATCAAGGAAGGTACTCCAATTATTGAATCCTCATCTGGCAGTACTGCTGTATCCGAAGCCTATTTTGCCCGTCTACTTGGATTACCTTTTATTGCTGTTATGCCCTCATACACCGCAAAACGTAAAATTCAAGAAATTGAATTCTACGGCGGGAAATGCCATTTTGTTGATCATTCAGCTCAAATTTATGACGAATCAGAACGACTAGCGAAAGAATTAAATGGTCATTATATGGATCAATTCACTTATGCTGAACGTGCAACGGACTGGCGGGGTAATAATAATATTGCTGAAAGTATTTTCCGCCAGATGCAAATGGAACCATTTCCTGAGCCAGATTATATCGTTATGAGCGCTGGCACTGGCGGGACTTCTGCAACATTAGGACGCTATATCCGTTACCAGGGGTATAACACCAAGCTGATTGTTGTTGATCCAGAAAACTCTGTATTTTATGACTGCTACCGTCAAAATTGTTGTGATATTCGTGGCAATTACAGCAGCAAAATTGAGGGTATTGGCCGTCCCCGGGCAGAACCTTCTTTTATTCCTACAGTTATCGATGACATGATACAAATACCAGATTGCGCCAGCATTGCAACGATTTACTGGCTGGAAAAGTTACTGGGCAGAAAAGTTGGAGCATCTACGGGAGCCAATGTCTGGGGTGCACTCCTACTTGCCAATCAAATGCATAAACGTGAAGAACAAGGAGCAATAGTCACCTTACTGTGTGACAGTGGTGAACGTTATCTCGACACTTATTACAACCCAGATTGGGTAAAAAACAATATCGGCGATATCTCTCCTTACCTCAAACAGCTACCCAACCTCCAAGGTTATAAGTAACATAACCGTTTTATTCCAATGAGGATGTTACAATGAGACGAGCTGTTGTTGTATTCAGTGGTGGGCAAGATTCCACTACATGCCTGATTCAGGCAATTAACCAATATGATGAAGTACATTGTGTCACTTTTGATTATGGTCAACGCCATCGTGCCGAAATTGATGTTGCATGTGATATCAGCCATTCTCTTGGTGTTATTGCACATAAGGTAATTGATGTCACATTACTTAACGAACTGGCTCTCAGCAGTCTGACTCGTGATAACATCCCTGTTCCTAATTATAGTGAAAGTGAAAAAAGCACCCTACCCAGTACATTTGTCCCTGGCCGTAATATTTTGTTCCTGACACTGGCTGCTATATATGCTTACCAAGTTGAAGCTGAAACAGTTATCACTGGTGTATGCGAGACTGATTTCTCAGGCTACCCTGATTGCCGTGATGAATTTGTCAAAGCACTGAATAAAGCTGTAAGCCTTGGCGTTGCCCGTGATATCCACTTTGAAACCCCATTGATGTGGCTCAACAAAGCTGAAACCTGGGCATTATCCGACTACTATCAGCATTTAGATTTCGTCCGTAGCCAGACGCTGACTTGTTATAACGGCATTCAAGGTAATGGGTGTGGTACATGTGCAGCTTGTCATCTCAGAGCTAGCGGACTGGAACAATATCTGAATGCGCCTAAGAAAATAATGACTGAGATGAAAGCAAAAACACATTTATCTTAACCCAAAGGACAATGGGAACATTCTCCTCTCATTGTCCCGTTTTCATCAAAGCTCCCATTATTTCACGTAATTCACCTTCAATAGACAATGCTTTTTGCGTCTTCCTATCAATCCACACAAATGTGGTTTTAGCATCTGTAATGAGTTGATTATCCCTCTTGCGTATTATTTCCTGCGAAAATACACCACTTCTGTTTCTCAACTCAGTTAATCGGCAATCCACTTCCAATTCATCACCAAGAACTGCTGAACTACGATAATTAATATTCATGTTAACCACCGCAAACCCAACATTATTTTTCTGTATCCATTCCACTACAGAGTGCTTATATAGCCATTCCCATCGAGCACTTTCCATAAACTCCAAATAGCGGGCATTGTTTACATGTTGAAATAAATCGATATGATAACCATGAACTTTTATAATTGAACTCATAATATTGCCTTAATGTTAACGTCACTCATCTGACCAGATTCGATTAACAATAGCAAAACAAAAAATTTACACGAATTAAAGTGATTTATTTGCAACTCCGATCACAACATCCCCACTCACAAAATAAATCATGAATGAGGATGCTGGATGACTACTAATAACTCAATTTACTTCTGTTTCGTTCGATAAAAACTGGCCCTATTCCCTGAACCTCTTGTAATTGTTCCACAGCAGTAAATGAGCCATGTTTTTCACGATACTCAACAATTCCTTGTGCTTTTTTTACCCCAATACCATTCAGTGCTTTTGCTAACTCTTCTGCACTTGCAGTATTAATATTCACCTTTCCCTTTTCTTCTGCTTTCAAAGCATCTGGTTGCTGTAACTGCTTTTCTGGTGAAGAATTACTTGTAGTACTGGCTGTTTTAGCGACTTTATCTTTTACTTGTTCAGCCGCAATTGCAAATTGCCCTCCGCACGTATAAAGCAAACCAACAAGCAAAACAGATAAAATTCCCGATTTTTTCATACTCATTCCTCCGTGTTTTATTGGTACAAAAAAGATTGCCACAGATAAATTTGAGCACAATAGATGAATATCAGATATGCGAAAGGCCGCGAAAGCGGCCTTTATGAGCAAGATAATTACAAAAATATTTGCGATATTCCCCGCAAATTTTTATTCAATATGACCTAACTTAATTTTTGCTTTTTCACGCAAGCTAATCAGTAATGACTCCAGCATCGCGTTACCCATCTCACTCTGGTAACCATCAGTCATGCTTTTAATTTGCTCTCCAGATACAACACCTGGAGTCACTTTATCCAATTGAATCAAAACAACGTCATCCAAACTATTTTTCGCTAAACCATACTCTGCCTTAGCTTCTTTTGGCTGTGGTAAAGTGAATACCGCATCAACCAATACATTATTCTGAGGTATACGCTGAATAACCTGAGATTCACCAAAATGAATTCCTGCGTCTTTCAGAGCTTGCTCACCTTTACCTTCTTTTAAGGCAACAAGTAATCTCTCACTTTCAATTTGAAGCTGTTTTTCAGCTTTCTGGCGCTTAACCAGTTCGATAACCTGTTCTTTAACTTTCTCAAATGGCTGCACTGTTTCTGGCTTGTAATTATCTACACGCAGAACAAACGCACGATCACCTTCAACTGAGATCACATCAGAGTTAGTACCTGTTGGCCCTTGTCCATCAACAAGATTACCTTCAAAAATTGCATGAATAACAGAACTAAAATTAATCTCTGCCGGCACATTATTGCGATCAAACCAATTAGTCGTCACAACTTTAATACCTGAAACTTCCTCAGCAGCAGCTAAAGATTCATTATCGCTGGTAGCCGCATCACTGACCTTCTGTTGCAGAGCATAGAAAGCATCTACCGCTTTTTCCTGCTTAACTATTTTCTCAATTTCAGGGCGAACGTCAGACAAAGACTGAGTTATTTGAGGCTTAACATCATCTAAATGGAAAATAGCGAAACCATTAGGAACTTTAATCACAGAAGAAGTTTGGCCTTTCTCTCTTAAGTTAGCTTCTTTCATCTCTTCGGGAAGAGAATCCGCTTCCATCCAACCAATATCGCCATGATTTTTCGCTGAAAACTTATCTGTGGATTTTTTAGTCGCCAATTTACCAAAATCAGCACCTTTATTCAGCTCATCAAGCACTACTTTGGCTTCAGCTTCGGTTGCAAGCTGAATCAGACTGTACTTTTTCTGCTCTGATTGAGTATAACGCTTCAAGTTGTGCTCATAGTAAGCATCAATATCCGCAGATGTGGCTGAAACTTTATCCATTTCATCTACAGCATCCATTTTTATATAGCTGACTTTCACTTCTTCGGGAGCAATAAAGCTGTTCTTATTTCGCGTGTAATAATCCTGTAAATCTTTATCCGTCACTTCTTGCTGCGCCTGAATTTTCTTCAGCTCCAGTGTAGCCAGACGGACTGTCCTCTTTTGCAAAAGCAATTCAGCATTGAGTTTTGCCTCACCAGGCAATGCTATTTCACTACCAGAAAAAGCCATAACTAATTGCTGATTAATTAAATTCTGGCGCGTTTGTTCAGCAAAAATATCCGGGCTCTGATTGAAACGGTTGAGCAGTTCCAGGTATTTATTGTTATCAAATTTACCATTTGTCTGAAAATAAGGGGTATTTCGGATAGAGTCCTTAACTTGCTCATCACTGGCAGATAGACCCAACTCACGGGAATATTGCTCAATCAACACGTTATTAATCAGACGTTCCAAAGCCTGGCTACGAATCTGCTTCATACTTTGTTCGTCACTTGCCAACACAGAGAATTTATCTCCCAGTTGTTCTTGCAACGTGTTTCTCTCTTGCTGAAACGCCTGCTCCAATTGAGTACGACTGATAGTCTGACCATTCACTTCGGCAGCATAACTACCAGTTCCACTTGTCAAGTAGCCCCCAACCCCCGTCAGTACAAAAGACAGGATAATGAGAGCCAGCACGATTTTAAGCACAGGACTGTTTGCCGCCGTGCGTAGGTTGTCCATCATAAAGAGGCAAAACTCCGCTTTGGTGAAATAGAAAACGCCATATTACGCTAATTCAAGCGTTAAGAGAAAAAAAGCGCACCAATCAATTGATGCGCTTCTATTTTAGCTTACCAAATCTGTCTCGTCAGTCTATGTTTACCAATATAGCAGACGTTGACAAAGAATATTTGGTTTGTGTTACTCGTTAACCGCGTCTTTCAAACCCTTGCCTGGACGGAAAGCAGGTACTTTAGCCGCAGCAATTTTGAGCTCTTTCCCTGTTTGAGGGTTACGACCAGTACGTGCAGAACGTTCACGAACAGCAAAAGTACCGAATCCCACCAGAGCAACATCATCGCCATCTTTCAATGCAGCAGTTACAGAAGAAATGAATGCATCTACTACACGCCCTGCAGCTGCTTTAGAAATATTAGAGTCAGCAGCAATTTTGTCGATCAGTTGTGATTTATTCACTCTTATCATCCCCATATAGTATTTTACTATCGCATCAGAATCCTAACGGATAACCCGATAGCAGTGCCGTTATATCAATCCTTTCCGGTATTGGCAAGAAATCATAAAACAGTAAAATATTTATTAGACAATCCATCCAAGTTAACGATACAAAAAAAGCTGGTAAGCCTGAATTCACTTACCAGCCTATATTTCATCCATAGCTCTTGAGATCGTTCACTATTTTTATACTATTTAACTGACACTAATTCCGTGCCAAATGCAGGATCCTGCAATGTAATAGCTAAAACATCTTCAATACGCTTAACCGGATGGATCTGGAGATCCGCAATAATGTTCTGAGGAATTTCTTCCAGATCACGTTTATTCTCTTCGGGAATCAAGACTGTTTTAATACCACCTCGATGCGCAGCCAATAGTTTCTCTTTCAAACCACCGATTGGCAGAACTAAACCACGCAGAGTAATTTCCCCCGTCATAGCAACATCGGCCCGAACTGGATTACCTGTTAGACAAGAAACCAATGCTGTGCACATAGCGATACCTGCACTTGGGCCATCTTTTGGTGTTGCACCTTCAGGAACATGGACATGAATATCCCGCTTTTCATAAAAATCAGAGTTAATACCCAGTTTATCAGCCCGGGCACGAACAACGGTCAATGCAGCCTGAATGGATTCCTGCATAACCTCACCTAATGAGCCGGTATAGGTTAGCTTACCTTTCCCTGGAACACATGCGGTTTCAATGGTTAATAAATCACCACCAACCTCAGTCCATGCAAGTCCTGTGACTTGACCAATACGGTTTTCTGTATCTGCACGACCATAATCCACCCGTTGAACACCCAGATAGTCCTTCAGATTATCTGCATTGATCTCAATGTGTTTTAAGCTCTTATCCATGAGCAATGTTTTCACTGTCTTACGACACAGTTTAGAAATTTCTCGTTCTAAACTACGCACTCCGGCTTCACGGGTGTAATAACGGATAATGCCAATAATAGCGCTGTCATCAATAGTTAATTCATCTTTTTTCAGGGCATTACGCTCAATTTGCTTAGGCAGCAAATGACGTTTGGCAATATTTAGTTTTTCATCTTCGGTATAACCGGAAAGACGAATAATTTCCATACGATCCAGCAATGGCGCTGGAATATTCATAGAGTTGGATGTTGCAACAAACATGACATCTGACAAATCATAATCGACTTCCAGATAATGGTCGTTAAATGCCACGTTCTGTTCCGGGTCCAAAACTTCCAATAAGGCAGAAGCTGGATCACCACGCATATCAGATGACATCTTGTCGATTTCATCCAACAGGAACAATGGATTTTTCACCCCAACTTTGGACATTTTCTGAATCAATTTACCCGGCATAGAACCAATATAGGTACGGCGATGACCACGGATTTCCGCTTCATCACGAACTCCGCCCAATGCCATACGCACATATTTCCGCCCGGTTGCTCGTGCGATAGACTGGCCTAAAGAAGTTTTACCCACCCCTGGAGGCCCAACCAGACATAAAATCGGCCCTTTAATTTTACTGATTCGGCTTTGTACTGCCAGATACTCAAGGATACGCTCTTTCACGCGCTCCAAACCATAATGGTCAGTATCCAGAGTCTCCTGGGCTTTAACCAAATCTTTTTTAACTTTACTGCGGACAACCCACGGAACCTGTACCATCCAATCAATGTAGCTACGGACAACCGTCGCTTCCGCCGACATAGGAGACATCATTTTCAGCTTTTGTAATTCAGCTTCCGCTTTTTCATGGGCTTCTTTTGGCATTTTTGCCGCTTCAATTTTGCGCTTGAGAGTCTCATACTCATCAGGCGCATCATCCATTTCACCCAGCTCTTTCTGAATCGCTTTCATCTGTTCATTCAGGTAGTACTCGCGCTGGCTTTTTTCCATTTGTTTCTTCACGCGATTACGGATGCGTTTTTCTACCTGTAACAGATCAATTTCTGATTCCATCATTGCCATTAGATATTCAAGACGCTCAACAACATCAGACATTTCCAGAACAGTCTGTTTGTCACTGAGTTTCAATGGCATATGAGCAGCAATTGTATCAGCTAATTTAGCAACATCTTCAATATTGTGCAGTGAGGTCAGAACCTCCGGCGGGATTTTTTTATTGAGCTTAATGTAACCTTCAAACTGATTAATAGCCGTTCTAATCAGAACTTCCTGTTCACGCTCATCAACGATCGGAGAATCAAGATACTCAGCCTGAGCGGAAAAATGCTCGCCATTGTCAGTCAGAGTCGTAATACGGGCACGTCTCAACCCTTCAACAAGTACTTTTACGGTACCATCAGGCAGTTTTAACATCTGTAAAATAGAAGCTAATGTACCAACAGAGAAAAGGTCATTAACCCCTGGCTCATCAGTTGAAGCTTCTTTTTGCGCAACCAACATGATCTGTTTGTCATGATCCATTGCTGCTTCCAGGCAATGAATAGACTTTTCACGCCCTACAAACAGTGGGATCACCATATGCGGGTAAACCACCACATCGCGCAAAGGCAATACAGGGATTTCTATGCGTTCGGAACGCTCAGGATTCATAGAGCTCTCTCTTCGTTTAGCTTTCGCCAGTTTTTAAGGAATCTCGTGAAACACGGTTCTCACGAGTTTCACTTCATAGAATATAAAATATATGGGGACAAGAATTTGACATTCAATGGTATGGCACTTGAATTAAAAACAAAATGAGGGCAACCCCCTCATTTTATTCAATAATATCTCGTTTAGTGAATTCCCTATCCTGGCCTCAATTATTCACCAGAAACCTGGGCATCCGGCTTGCTGTAAATCAGTAATGGTGCAGATTGACCATTAATAACTGATTCATCTACAACAACTTTCCCAACATTTTCCATCGATGGCAAATCGTACATCGTGTTCAGCAATGCACCTTCAACAATAGAGCGTAGACCGCGGGCCCCAGTTTTACGAAGCACTGCTTTCTTAGCAATAGCGATCAGAGCTTCATTTCTGAACTCCAGATCGACACCCTCAAGGTTAAATAGAGCCTGATACTGTTTAGTCAGTGCATTTTTAGGCTCTTTTAGAATCTGAATCAGCGCTTCTTCACTCAGTTCAGTAAGCGTGGCAACAACAGGTAACCGCCCAATAAACTCAGGAATAAGACCAAATTTGATTAGATCTTCTGGTTCAGCCTGTGCAAACAATTCGCCTTCAGTCGCTTTTTCTGACTCACCCTTGACTTTCGCACCAAAACCAATACCAGTACTGGTATTCAGACGCTGGCTAATCACTTTATCCAGACCGGCAAACGCCCCACCACAGATAAATAAGATTTTAGAGGTATCTACCTGTAAAAACTCCTGCTGTGGATGTTTACGTCCGCCCTGAGGAGGAACCGCCGCAATTGTACCTTCAATCAATTTCAGCAGCGCTTGCTGTACACCTTCCCCTGAAACATCTCGGGTAATTGACGGGTTATCAGATTTACGCGAAATTTTGTCAATTTCGTCAATGTAAACAATACCACGTTGAGCTTTCTGCACATCGTAGTCACATTTTTGCAGTAACTTCTGAATAATGTTTTCTACATCTTCGCCCACATATCCCGCTTCGGTCAGTGTAGTCGCATCTGCCATAGTAAAGGGAACATCAAGATAACGGGCCAGTGTTTCAGCCAGCAGTGTCTTACCACTCCCTGTTGGCCCAATAAGCAGAATATTACTTTTACCTAATTCAACACTGTTACTGGTATCTCCATTACGTAACCGCTTGTAGTGATTATAAACAGCAACTGCTAACACTTTTTTCGCCGTTTCCTGGCCGATAACATAATCATCCAGATGCTGACGAATTTCATGAGGAGTTGGTAATGCACTACGCTCACGATGTGGTACAAGCTCTTTAATTTCTTCGCGAATGATGTCGTTACATAAATCCACACATTCATCGCAGATATACACTGACGGGCCAGCAATCAATTTCCGCACTTCATGTTGGCTTTTCCCGCAGAAAGAGCAATACAGCAGCTTTCCTGAACCGTCTTTGCGCTTATCTGTCATCAGTCACAACCTCACTTTAATCAACTGCCACCCCAGATTCATCTGGCAAAGCAGGAAACTCTGCTATTACCCCGGACGGCATAGCCTTACCAAATGGTAAGGCGAATATTTATATTATAGCTTCCGGGAATAATAAATTAATCGCGATGGGTGAAAATCTTATCAACCAACCCATACTCTACAGCTTCACTTGCTGACAAGAAACGATCGCGTTCTGTATCTTTCTCAATTTCTTCAAGGGTTTTTCCCGTATGTTTTGCCATCAAGTCATTCATACGCGCTTTAACTTTAAGTATTTCCTGGGCATGGATCTCAATATCCGTAGCCTGCCCTTGGAAACCACCTAATGGTTGATGGATCATGACCCGGGAATTTGGCAGGCAGATACGTTTTCCTTCTGCGCCGGCAGTCAGCAAGAATGCCCCCATTGAACATGCCTGCCCCATACAAATGGTGCTAACATCCGGTTTAATAAACTGCATCGTGTCATAAATGGACATGCCGGCAGTAATCACTCCACCTGGTGAATTAATATATAAGAAAATATCTTTTTCCGGATTTTCTGCCTCAAGGAACAACATTTGGGCCACAATCAGGTTTGCCATATGATCTTCAACCTGACCGGTCAGAAAAATAATACGTTCTTTTAACAGGCGTGAATAGATATCGAACGAACGCTCTCCACGTGCAGTCTGTTCAATTACCATCGGCACCAAAGCCATATGAGGCACATATTGATCCCGCTTGTCGCTATATGACATTTCCGTCTCCTAATAGAATTCATGTTGGTGCCATTCATAACCGATTCTACTTGAGATAAGCGATGATGACCATGATTCAAAAGTTAATCAATCAAAGGAGGATTACCCCTGAAAAATTTTGCAATCATATACATAATGTAAAAAAGGATCTGGGGTTAATCCCACTTTTTTCAAGAAAAATTTTGCCTTTATTCATAAAAAAACCCGCAGATAAATCTGCGGGTTCAGTTTCACAGAGATGATAAATCCGTTATCTCAAGCGAGGCTAAAGCTTACGCCATTTGATTTTGATTCATTAACTCATTGAAAGTTGTTTCTTTTTCGGAAACTTTTGCTTTACCCAGAAGAACTTCAACAGCTTGTTCTTCCAGAGCAATATTACGAACGTTGCTCATCAATTCCTGGTTTTTACCATAGAATTCGATCACTTCCTGAGGATCTTCATAAGCAGAAGCCATTTCCTCAATCAGTCCTTTAACACGCTCTTCGTCAGCTTTCAGTTCATTACTACTGATAACTTCACCTAATAACAGGCCAACAACAACGCGACGTTTAGCTTGTTCTTCAAACAGTTCACGAGGCAATTCCAACGCTTGTTTTTCATTGCCACCAAAACGCTGGGCAGATTGACGGCGCAGAACATCAATTTCTCCATCAACAACAGCGGCCGGAACTTCGATTTCGTTAGATTTAACTAAGCCATCGATAACCTGAGATTTAATACGGCTACGAACTGCATTTTTCAGTTCACGTTCCATATTCTTACGTACTTCTGCACGCAGGCCGCCAACAGTACCATCAGCAATACCGAAACGTTTGATGAATTCTTCAGTTAACTCCGGCAATTCACGCTGTTCCACTTTTTTCAAAGTGATCGCAAACTTAGCTGCTTTACCCTTCAGATTTTCAGCATGATAATCTTCTGGGAAGTTCACATCAATAGTGAACTCTTCACCAGTTTTATGACCAACAATGCCCTCTTCAAAACCTGGGATCATACGACCCTGACCCATAGCCAGAACAAAATCAGAAGCTTTGCCGCCTTCAAACTCTTCGCCATCAACAGAACCATTGAAGTCAACAGTAATACGATCTTCCGCACTAACAGCTGCTTCGGTTTCTTTCCAGTCAGCTTGCTGCTTACGCAATGTTTCCAACATTGCATCAACATCTTCGTCTTTTACTTCAACAACTGGTTTTTCAACTTCAATAGCTTCCAGGTCTTTCAGCTCAACTTCTGGATACACTTCAAATTCTACAGAATAAGTAAAATCTTCGCCGTCTTTGAACTGCTCTGGCGCATAGCTTGGCGCACCCGCTGGATTGATTTTTTGTTCGATGATTGCATTAATAAAATTACGTTGCATCAGATCACCCAGAACATCCTGAATAACAGAAGCACCATAACGTTGTTTAACGATGTTCATAGGCACTTTGCCTTTACGGAAACCATCGATACGAACTTTTTTTGCTACATTGACCAACTCACTGCTAACTGCCTTTTCAACATCGGCAGCAGGAACGATGATTGTCACACGACGCCCAAGGCCTTGAGTGGTTTCAACAGAAACTTGCATCTTTTTACCTCAAAAAAATCATAGTGCTCGGTCAACTCCAGAGACCGTACAACCGGCAGATGTTCTATATGCCAATCGCAACACTCTCTAAGAACCGGGGCGGTCGCATTTAAAAACCGAGAATCCCTGATGTCAGAAGCATCCCGAAACCATTCTAAAAATTAGACGCGACATTATAGCGATGCAGACGGTGTGAGTCGAGAATTGCTAACAAAAGCCCGAGGTATTCATCAATTCCATGCAACAACAATTTCTTAGCTATCAGAATTGAGTTCAAAATGTGTCACATACAAAACACAAAAACGGCCCAAAGGCCGTTAATCGGGTTCATTCTATTTTAATATCGCAATTTCAGGAGAATGTCCCAATTAAGTACTCAGGCCACATTACCCCCCCGACAAGCCGGTGAAGCTAAAACAGTATCCTGCAATTCACTCCACTCTTTTTCGGTATAGGTATGCAACGCCAAAGCATGAACACCTGCGGCCAATTCTGCCGATAATGTACCGTAAACAGAACGATGGCGATTCAGCATACGTTCACCAACAAATTTATTACTGATGATTATAACCTTAAAATGGCTTTCAGAACCTACGGGTACATTATGACGATAACTTTCATCAATAACCTCAAGATATGAGGGATTAAATGCAGCCTGTAATTTCTCTTCTATATCCTGGTACACCATAATCATTCCCCTTAAACTACACAGCAATCGTACTACCAACCATATCAATGATTTTAGTCTATTCTTCATGAGTTATAGCACCAGCGTATTAAAATATCTTTTAATCAAACCCCACATCAAAAGGTTTTTATACACGTTTACCTCATCAGAGATATGCCATGATCAAAGGCAATGCTATTATTGGCGTAGTTTATGCTTATTAAATTGATAAATATTACTGGACATCCTTATCACTGATGAGAAAATCAACATGCTGAAAAGAATATTATTCCCGCTTATAACCCTTTTTCTTCTTGCTGGTTGTGCTGCTCCCAGCAATACCCTGACCATCGAACCTAAAATTACGCTGCCAGCAGCAGACCCAACTATGAGGGCTATTACCATCAGCATCAGTGGTGCCGACAATCGCCAATCTCAGACACTCGCTCAAGTTAACCGCAATGCAAAGCTGGAAATACTGAAACCGTCCCGTGATCTGCGTTTTCTACTCCAGGAAATCCTAGAAAAACAGATGGCTGCCCGTGGTTATATGATTAGCTCTCCAGCCAATGCTAATCTGCAAATTATTGTGAACAACCTGTATGCAGATGTTAAAGAAGGCAGCTTACGCCATAATATTTCAACAAAAGCCGATATTTCCATTATCAGTGCAGCGCAAAACGGAAGTAAACAAGTTAAAAACTATCGCACCAGCTACAATGTGCAAGGCCCTCTCGGAGCAACCAATGAGAAAATTGCTGATGCGGTAAATACTGTACTATCTGAAGTCATCGCAGATATGGCTCAGGATCCTTCCGTTAGTAATTTCATCAAACAAAATGCCCGTTAATTAAGGATTAATTACTTACTCTGTCCGCCAAGGACAGAGTTTTGGGAGGCTCATGTATTATCGTTATCTCACTGTTTTTACTCACCATAACTCACGTATCCTGCTTTTACTTGGCTTTGCTTCTGGTTTACCTCTCGCACTGACTGCCGGCACCCTGCAAGCGTGGATGACCGTTGAAGACGTCGATCTTAAAACTATTGGCTTCTTTTCCCTTGTCGGCCAGGCATATGTTTTCAAATTTCTTTGGTCCCCTTTTATGGACCGCTTTACCCCCTCTTTCCTTGGGCGCCGCCGTGGTTGGCTGCTTGTTACACAGTTATTACTGATAGCCAGTATCACTGCAATGGGTTTTCTCCAGCCATCTCAACATTTATGGTGGCTGGCAGCACTGGCAGTCGCCGTCGCTTTCTGTTCTGCGTCACAAGATATCGTCTTTGATGCTTATAAAGCAGATTTACTCAGTAGCGAAGAACGGGGCGTAGGCGCAGCTGTTTCAGTACTTGGTTACCGGTTGGCAATGTTAGTTTCAGGCGGGTTAGCATTATGGATCGCAGACCGCTATATAGGCTGGCAACACACATACTGGTTGATGGCCGGATTGATGCTGATTGGCATCTATGCAACGTTAAGAGCTAAAGAGCCCAAAATTAACGCACCTCCACCCAAAACACTTCAGCAGGCCGCAATAGAACCATTAGTTGATTTTTTCAATCGTAATAATGCGTGGCTGATACTGCTATTAATTGTCATGTATAAAATAGGCGATGCCTTTGCTGCCAGTCTCAGCACCCCATTTCTTATCCGTGGTATAGGTTTTGATGCTGGTGAAGTCGGTATGATCAACAAAACACTGGGATTAGCCGCAACTATCGTCGGTGCATTATATGGTGGTTATTTGATGCAACGATGGAGTTTATTTCGCTCACTAATGATATTTGGCATTCTTCAGGCCATCTCTAATACTGGATACTGGCTGTTATCCATCACTGATAAAAATATCTACACTATGGGCAGCGCCATTTTTCTAGAAAATATCTGTGGTGGAATGGGAACCGCTGCATTTGTCGCCTTGCTTATGGCTTTATGTCACAAATCATTCTCCGCAACACAGTTTGCTTTATTATCTGCCTTATCGGCTGTTGGACGAGTATATGTCGGCCCGATTGCTGGTTGGTTCGTTGAATTACATGGCTGGTCAAACTTCTATCTGCTTTCTATAGCAGCCTCTGTTCCAGGTTTATTACTGCTATTTATCTGCCGTCAAACTCTGGCTTACACCCAACAAACCAATGATTTTATGCCGCGTACTGAGTTCAGAAATTTCTATCGCCTGGCTCTTGGCTTACTATCATTAGCAAGTATCTTTCTTACATTTTGGTTATTTACCATAATCACCAATGCTCTCAACTGGACTTATGCGCCTAATCTGGCCGAACAATTACTATTGTTAGGAGCACAGTTCGGTATCGCCGGCATCATTTTAGGCAGCATTCTGGATTATCTGGCATTTAAGAAGGAACAAATTGGCTTAACAAAGTGAAAACATTAAATTAACTTATTAAAGATTGACTACGGTCAGCCTGTTTATATCCGGCTAAAAACGAAGTGATAACGATCACATTTTGGATAGTCATTTATCTAAAAGTGCTATTTTTGAGTCATTATTGGATTGTTCAATATTCATATCCGCGTAAAATCAGGCTACCATTTTTAAGGCTTATCTAATAGCTTTAAAATTAAAAACCTCTTTTCATGGATGCGTTAGAGAAATTTATGAGAAAAACCATTCTGGCTACTGCCTTATTTACTACTGTCTCAGTTCCAGCTTATGCGGAATATCAATCGGGCTTTGCTAATATCAGCATGAACTACCTCGACTGGACCAGCCACACCACACATAAATCAGGGCAAACCTCTCATAAAGACGACTTTGCCTATGTGGAACTGGAAGGCGGAACCGAATTTGACTGGGGTGAATTATACGGGTTCTTTGATCTGGAAAATGCTTTCAACAGCAAACATGCTCAACCAGGGGATAACCAAAGATACACCTTTAAAACAACCGGGCGCTTCTATCTGGCTGATACTGGTTTCAATCTCTACGGCCATGTTTACGGGACTTACTCCCTCCCAGGTAAAGCACACGGTGGAAATTTCCATGAGGTAAATACCCTGTATGGTATTGGCTACAACACTGACATCGCCGGTGTCTGGTTCAAACCATTCGTTGCATTACATTATGTTGATCAAACTTTCTACTCTGGTAACAACGGCTATGTTGTCGGCTGGGTGGCAGGTTATGATTTTCAGCTCTGGCAGGAAAAATTCAGTATAACTAACTGGAATGAAATAGAACTTAACCGGAATGAGCGCTATGGCAATGGCGGGCGAGAGGGTGTTAACGGCGCAGTGGCATTGTGGTGGACACCTCATCCATCTTTCACAACCGGCGTTCAATATCGATATGCCGATCATAAATTAGGTGAAGGGTTCTGGCAGGATGGAGTTGTCTACACCATCAAATATAATTTCTAATTACTGATGTTAACTAAGAGCTACTTTTGGGGTAGCTCTCAGTTAGTTTAATTCTTAAATAAAATTGCCGTCATGAAAATCTTTAAAGTAAATTTTTATATTTTTCTTTCCACTGAAAAATATAAAAATATTTCAATATAAATTAATATTTCCATCACATTTCAGTCACACCGCGTTAAGCTGAAATAACCTTTTCAAGCTAGCTCTTGCCGCATCATCCATTTCCATGTGATCCCACTAACATAAAGGGTCAACAACCTATCAACTAACTATTACAAATGTTTACACTCCTGTGGCCTTACCGTAGAATGCCCACACTGATGAAACGACAATAGAGCTTTTGTTATTTGGAGTCGTTAGACTTATGAAATACAATAAAAGTATTGGGATATTGTCATTACTGGCAGCCACTCTTATGTTGAATGGTTGTGATATGGTATTGATGAATCCTAAAGGCGCTATCGGCGCTGAACAAAAAACGCTAATACTCACGGCTATTGGCCTGATGCTTATCATTGTTATTCCGGTAATCATCATGGCATTTACCTTTGCCGTACGTTACCGCGAAGCCAACAAAAACGCTACCTATCGCCCTAACTGGGCACACTCAAATAAAATTGAGCTGGTAGTGTGGACGGTTCCTATCATTATCATTATCATTTTGGCAACTATTACCTGGAAAACAACCCACGAGCTTGACCCATATAAGCCACTGGTCAGCGACGAAAAACCAGTGACTATTGAAGTAATCTCTCTTGATTGGAAATGGCTGTTCGTTTACCCGGAGCAAGGTATCGCTACCGTTAACGAAATTGCCTTCCCTACTGGTGTTCCTGTTAACTTCAAAATCACCTCTGATTCTGTGATGAACTCATTCTTCATCCCACAATTAGGTGGTCAAATCTACGCAATGGCGGGTATGCAGACGAAACTTCACTTAATTGCCAATGAACCGGGCACTTATAAAGGTTTGTCCAGCAGCTACAGCGGGCACGGCTTTTCCGGCATGAAATTTACTGCCACAGCTACTGCGGATCGTGAAGGTTTTGAACAATGGGTCCAAAAAGTAAAAGCCTCTCCCAAAACCCTGGATACCATGCAGGCATTTGATGAGTTAGCCAAACAAAGCCAGAACCATCCGGTTGAATACTTCTCAAGCGTTAAGCCTAACCTGTATCAAGACATTATTGCCAAATTTATGGGCGACATGAATATGCATGGCGGCCACAGTGCAACGACAGGTCATAACATGAATATGAGCGAAATTGCTCATGCCGGAGTTGAGGAATAAAGTAATGTTGGGAAAATTAACACTTGATGCAATCCCATTGCATGAGCCCATTATCATGGTCACTCTTGCAGGGATTCTCTTCGGAGGGCTCGCAGTTGTCGGAGCCCTGACCTATTTCCGTAAATGGAAATGGCTGTGGAGCGAGTGGTTAACCAGCGTTGACCACAAAAAAATCGGTATTATGTACATCATCGTAGCGCTGGTTATGATGCTCCGTGGCTTTGCCGATGCCATCATGATGCGTGGTCAGCAAGCTGTCGCCTCCGCTGGCGAAGCAGGTTTCCTGCCCCCGCATCACTATGACCAGATATTTACCGCCCACGGCGTCATCATGATTTTCTTCATGGCAACACCTTTCGTTGTCGGCCTGATGAACATCGTGGTTCCACTACAGATCGGCGCTCGTGACGTTGCATTTCCATTCCTGAACTCACTGAGTTTCTGGTTCTTCGTCGTTGGTGTTGCGCTAATTAACATCTCGCTGGGTGTGGGTGAATTCGCTCAAACTGGCTGGTTAGCCTACCCTCCACTCTCAGGTATAGAGTATAGCCCTGGCGTTGGGGTCGATTACTGGATATGGAGTCTCCAGATATCCGGTATCGGTACGCTGCTGACAGGTGTTAACTTCTTTGCCACGATCCTGCGGATGCGTGCCCCCGGCATGTCTATGATGAAAATGCCTGTATTCTCTTGGGCAGCACTGTGTACTAACGTACTGATCATCGCAGCATTCCCGATTCTGACGGTTACCATTGCCCTGCTGACTTTCGACCGCTACATGGGCACCCATTTCTTTACCAATGATATGGGCGGCAACATGATGATGTATATCAATCTGATATGGGCCTGGGGTCACCCTGAGGTTTATATTCTGGTACTGCCGGTCTTCGGCGTCTTCTCTGAAGTTACCGCGACGTTCTCAAAAAAACGGCTGTTCGGCTATACTTCTCTGGTATGGGCAACCATTGCCATTACCGTGTTGTCGTTCATCGTATGGCTGCATCACTTCTTTACAATGGGCTCCGGCGCGAACGTTAACGCCTTCTTCGGCATAGCTACCATGATTATCTCGATTCCGACAGGGGTTAAGATCTTCAACTGGCTGTTTACGATGTATCAGGGCCGTATTGAGTATAAAACACCGATGTTGTGGACTGTTGGCTTCATCGTCACCTTCTCGATCGGTGGTATGACTGGGGTTCTGCTGGCGGTTCCGGGTGCAAACTTCGTTCTGCATAACAGTTTGTTCCTGATCGCACACTTCCATAACGTTATCATCGGTGGTGTTGTCTTCGGTTGTTTCGCTGGTACTGCTTACTGGTTCCCGAAAGCATTTGGTTTCACACTAAATGAAAAATGGGGTGTCCGCGCATTCTGGTTCTGGATTATTGGCTTCTTTATCTCCTTTATGCCAGTTTACGCACTCGGCTTCATGGGGATGACCCGTCGTATCAGCCAGGATATCAACCCTGAATTCCATACTCTGCTGGTTGTCTCCGCAATCGGTGTTGCTCTGATTGCCGTTGGCATCCTGTGTCAGGTCATTCAATTCTACGTCAGTATCCGTGACCGTGACCAAAACCGTGACCTGACTGGCGACCCTTGGGGTGGACGTACTCTGGAGTGGGCAACATCTTCTCCACCGCCATTCTATAACTTTGCTGACGTTCCACATGTTCAAACCCGTGATGCATGGTGGGATATGAAAGAAAAAGGCACAGCTTATAAGCGTCCTGCTAAATATGAAGAAATTCATATGCCTAAAAATGCCGGTGCAGGTGTGATTATTGCTGGCTTCAGCTTGCTTTTTGGTTTCGCTATGATTTGGCATATCTGGTGGCTGGCTATCGCAGGCTTCGCCGGCATGATTATCACTTGGATTGCGAAAAGCTTTGATGACGATGTTGATTACTACGTACCCGTTGCTGAAGTTGAGCAAATTGAGAATCAACACCATGAACAAATTAGCAAGGCAGGTCTGAACCATGTCAACTGAAACTATGACTAACCACAATCATGCCCATGAGGATCATGGGCATCACGATGCGGGAGCCACTAAGGTATTCGGTTTCTGGATCTACTTGATGAGCGACTGTATTTTGTTCGCATGTCTATTTGCGACTTATGCAGTGCTGGTTAACGGAACCGCAGGCGGCCCATCTGGTAAAGAAATTTTCGGCCTCTCTTTTGTACTGGTTGAAACTTTCCTGCTGTTATTCAGTAGTATCACTTATGGCTTTGCCATGCTGGGCATGAACAAAGGCAAAATCGGCCAGGTTAACGCCTGGCTCGGTATGACTTTCCTGTTCGGCCTTGGCTTCGTGGCAATGGAACTGTATGAATTCCATCATCTGATTGCAGATGGCTACGGCCCTGACCGCAGTGCGTTCCTGTCTGGATTCTTCGCACTGGTCGCCACTCACGGTATCCACGTTACCTGTGGTCTGGTCTGGATTATCATCATGATAATTCAGGTAACACGCCGCGGCTTAACCGATGTTAATAAAACCCGTCTGAGCTGCCTGAGCTTATTCTGGCACTTCCTTGATGTGGTGTGGATCTGTGTGTTTACCGTTGTTTATCTGTTAGGAGCTATGTAATGAGTCATTCAAATACAGCTCATACTGGAGCTAGCCACGGTAGCCTGAAGTCTTATATTATCGGCTTTGTTCTTTCAGTCATCCTGACAGTGATTCCATTCTGGATGGTAATGGATGGTTCCGCCTCCCATGCCACTATCCTGACAACGGTAGTCGCTCTGGCTGTTGTGCAGATTCTTGTTCATTTTATCTACTTTCTGCACATGAACACTTCGTCAGAAGAGCGTTGGAACTTAGTCGCATTGCTGTTCACTATTTTAATTATCGGTATTGTTGTTGTTGGCTCGCTATGGATCATGTACAACCTCAACATTAATATGATGGTTGATTAAAGAGCTGCATATTATGATTAAGCAATACCTGCAAGTAACTAAACCAGGAATTATTTTCGGCAATTTAATTTCTGTGATCGGTGGTTTTTTACTCGCCTCGAAAGGGGTGATTGATTACCCTTTGTTCATCTCGACTCTGCTCGGCGTCTCATTAGTCGTGGCTTCTGGTTGTGTATTTAACAACTACATTGACCGTGACATCGATCGGATCATGGAAAGAACAAAAAACCGCGTCCTTGTAAAAGGGCTTATTGATCCGAAAATCAGCCTGATTTATGCATCAATACTGGGTATTGTTGGCGTGGTGCTGCTCTATGTAGCAGCCAATGCCTTAGCAATGCAATTAGCGATTATCGGTTTTGTCGTATATGTAGGGGTTTATAGCCTCTACATGAAAAGGAAATCTGTCTATGGCACGTTGATCGGCAGTTTGTCCGGCGCTGCACCTCCGGTTATCGGTTATTGTGCAGTGACTGGTCAGTTTGACACGGGCGCGTTGATCCTGTTACTGATTTTCAGTTTGTGGCAAATGCCGCACTCCTATGCCATTGCTATCTTCCGTTTCAAAGATTATCAGGCAGCGAACATCCCTGTACTACCCGTGATTAAAGGCATCTCTGTGGCGAAAAACCATATTATCCTTTATATCCTGGCATTTATGATTGCAACTCTCATGTTGGCAATCAGCGGTTACGCTGGTTACAAATATCTGATTGTTGCAGCAGCAGTCAGCATCTGGTGGCTGGGAATGGCATTATCCGGTTATAAAACGGCTAATGACCGAGTTTGGGCCCGTAAGTTATTTGTATTTTCCATTGTGGCAATCACTTCCCTGAGCGTCATGATGTCTGTTGACCCAAATGTGTCCTCAGAAACCTTTCTAACTTACGTCCGGTAATTCTCCCTGATGGCAGTGGCATACGCCTCTGCCATCAGTTTCCTTTTCATATCCTCCCCCTCCCCTTATACTTCAATATTATTAATTCAATTAACTATTTACCGCTTATCAGAAACCTATCTACAATGGCACATCTAAATATTTCGAGGTAACCATGAACGATAATAAAATGACGCCACTTGAGCTTCGGGCGACATGGGGCTTAGGTTCAGTTTTTTCTTTGCGTATGCTGGGCATGTTCATGGTCCTTCCTGTCTTAACAACCTATGGCCTTGATCTAAAAGGTTCTACCGAAGCGCTTATCGGCATCGCTATTGGCATTTATGGTTTAACGCAGGCAATTTTCCAGATCCCTTTTGGCCTGCTTTCTGACAAAATTGGCCGTAAGCCCTTAATTATTGGTGGGCTACTACTCTTCGCTATTGGCAGTATCATGGCAGCTCTCAGTGATTCTATCTGGGGCATAATCGTTGGGCGGGCGCTCCAAGGCACCGGGGCTATATCCGCCGCAATTATGGCTCTGCTTTCTGATTTGACCCGCGAACAAAACCGAACTAAGGCAATGGCATTTATTGGCATTAGCTTTGGAGTCACTTTCGCCATAGCAATTGTACTTGGCCCAATTCTTACTCATACCATTGGCTTAAATGGCCTGTTTTGGGGCATTACCGTTCTAGCCGGTTGTGGCATTCTGATAACATTATTTGCTGTTCCTTCCACAGATAAACGCGTTCTTAACCGTGAATCAGACATTGTTCGTCACAGTTTCCATAAAGTTTTATCTGATAGCCAACTGCTAAAACTTAACTTTGGCATTCTAAGTTTGCACGCTTTGCTAATGGCAAGTTTTGTCGCCTTGCCTCTGGTTATGCAACAGGCTGGATTCCCAGCCCAACAGCATTGGAAGGTTTATCTGATCACCATGCTGATTTCATTCTTATCTGTTTTACCTTTCATTATCTACGCAGAAAAAAAGCGCCGCATGAAACAAGTGTTTCTGTTATGTATCACACTGCTATTTATCGCCGAAATTGTATTGTGGTCAGCGGGGCGCCATTTGTGGACAATCTTTGTTGGCATACAAATTTTCTTTATTGCTTTCAATATAATGGAAGCTATTCTGCCATCACTTATCAGCAAAGAAGCGCCAGCGGGTTATAAAGGTACAGCAATGGGAATTTACTCCACCAGCCAGTTTTTAGGTGTAGCGTTAGGTGGTAGCCTTGGTGGCTGGTTATATGAATTAAAGGGAGCATCGCTAGTATTTATGGCAGGTATCGCTCTGACAATTATTTGGTTTATTATCAGCACGACAATGAAACAGCCCCCTTATGTCAGCAGTATCAGAATTTCGCTGCCAGAAAATATAGTAAATAAGACACTGCTGGAACAAAAAATTCTTGTTCAACCCGGTGTTCGCGAAGTTGTTATTGTACCGGAAGAGTGCAGCGCTTACATAAAAGTAGATACTAAGCAGACGAGCAGAGCACAACTTGAGCAATTGCTAGCATAACTTACAGCAACTTTCGCTAATAAAACCCTCTCATTCCGGTTCGATATTGAAGGAAAACTGGGGATGGGATTCCCGCTCAGGAATATCCCACCCCACATTAGGCCAAATATATTAATCCATTAAGCGGAGCTGGTTAGCCAATACGGGAAAAATCAATCCCGGAAATTAGTAAACTGGAATGGCTGCCCTAATTCTGCTCCACGGACTAATGCCATAACACTCTGCAAATCATCACGCGCTTTACCGGTTACCCGCACCTGCTCACCCTGAATCTGAGCCTGCACTTTCAATTTACTATCCTTAATCAGCTTCACGATCTTTTTCGCTGTAGGGGTATCAATCCCCTGTTTCAGAGTCGCCTCAACGCTATAAGTTTTACCACTGTGCAGCATATCATCAGGGATATTTAGTGCAGCTCCATCAATACCACGCTTAGCCAGTTTTTCACGAATAATATCAACCAACTGATTTACCTGAAAATCTGACTCACTGGCAATCTTGATAGATTCACTTTTTTCATTTAATTCAAAACTGGCGCTGACATTACGGAAATCCCAGCGTGTAGCAAGCTCACGCTGCGCGTTTTCTACCGCATTGCGAACTTCATGTATATCAATTTCTGAGACAATATCGAAAGATGGCATTATCCGTGACCTCCTGATAATCAATAAGTTGGCATGATAACCGCTTTCCATTGTCAGCAAAAGCTCTATACTCAGATTCGTGGGATCTTACTATTCCCATTCAAGATTACAGCGTCTTGCAACGAGGGTATATTATGAAGATAACCGTTCTTGGCTGTGGCGCTATAGGAAAACTGTGGCTGGCAGCATTATCACAACAAAAACACCAGGTACAAGGTTGGCTAAGAATCCCCCAGTCTGATTTACCTGTTCATATTGACGAAATTAATGGGGAAGCATTTAACCAACGGATCCCAACTAATGACAATGACCATCTTGCCAATAGCGAATTACTGATTGTCTGCCTGAAAGCCTGGCAAGTATCTGATGCGGTTAATAATCTACTCCCCAA
This sequence comes from Photorhabdus viridis, assembly GCF_040256935.1. Lineage (NCBI taxonomy): Bacteria > Pseudomonadati > Pseudomonadota > Gammaproteobacteria > Enterobacterales > Morganellaceae > Photorhabdus > Photorhabdus viridis. Next base: position 10,475 of record NZ_JBEJZY010000031.1, on the reverse strand, counting down.
ACTTTCATCTGATTGCCCAATCTTATTACTACACAATGGCATGGGCTCTCAGGAAGAATTGCTATCTGCGCCTAATCCAATACTCCTTGGCGTCACGACTCACGGCGCATATCAGAATGACCACCAGGTTTATCATACGGCTTCTGGACTAACACATATTGGCTCTGCAACATCAAATGCCGCTGAACTCAGCTCTCTGGCTGATATTCTGCATCAGGCTTTACCGGACGTTGCATGGCATAATGAAATTCTCTCTATTAGTTGGCTAAAACTCGCGGCTAACTGTGTCATAAACCCACTTACTGTAATTTATGAATGCCGGAATGGAGATTTGCTTCACTACCCGGAACAATTAAATGTTTTGTGTGAAGAAATCATTCAGGTTATAGAACGAGAAAACATACATACTTCCATCGACAGCTTAACTGCCTATATCTATGATGTTATTGAGCGCACAGCAAAAAACTACTCTTCAATGTTGCAAGATATCCGCGCCAAACGTCACACTGAAATTGACTATATCACTGGATATTTATTGCGCCGGGCCCGTGCTCATGGCCTGTCTGCTCCTGAGAATACCCGTATATATAACCTGATAAAATGTAAGGAAGATGATTATGAACCATTCAGAATTCATCTGCCTGGCTCATGGTAGTGAAAAAGCAGACAAAAGCGCCCTGCTTAAGATTAAATCATTGAGGCTCCCCTGATGGGAAGCCTCTAAATATCGTAATTAAGGCCGATAAACTTTCACATTATCAAACCCCTGCTCACACAGATAAAGCGCCTGTAAACGGCTCATCACTCCGCGCTCACAATAGAGCAGATAAGTTTTCTCTTTAGGTAAATCACCAAACTGACTGCTTAATTTATAGAACGGCAATGATTTGATTTCTACGCCATTCATCTGCAATGGGCGATCATCTTGTTCATCGGGTGAGCGAATATCCAGTAATACATCTGTTGAAGCAAATTCAGTGACTGTTTCAACTTCAACGACTCGCTCACTGCTTTGTTCTGCAATCTGACGGATATCAATATTTTGAGCTTCACTGATAACCTTTTCCAGAATATCAAAATCGAAATTAGCCTCTTCTGCTTCAATTTTGGCTTTAACCGCTTTTACAGTCGGACTTTTAGAAATAACCCCACAAAATTCAGGCATCGTACGGGCAAAATCCTCAGTGCCAATTTCGCGTGCCAGTTTAATAATGTGCTCTTTATCATGAGAAATCAGCGGCCGCAGAATCAAAGTATCCGATGCATTATCAATCAAACGCAGATTAGTCAGCGTCTGGCTGGAAACCTGTCCCAACGCCTCACCGGTAACAATGGCCTGCACGCCATAGCGTTCTGCAACTTTAGATGCCGCTCTTACCATCATCCGTTTAAGCACCACACCCATTTGGCCGTCATCAACTTTTTCCAGAATTTCAGCAACAACAGGTTCAAAATCCACAGCAACGAAACGGACTTTATGGGAACTGCCAAAGCGGCTCCAAAGATAATGAGCGACCTGCTTCACACCAATTTCATGAGCAGAGCCACCAAGATTAAAGAAACAATAATGAACACGGCAGCCACGGCGCATCAACATATAGCTAGAAACACCAGAATCAAAACCGCCGGAAATCAGAGACAGCACATCTTCCTGCGTTCCGATAGGAAAACCGCCAATACCTTCATAACGAGCTTTCACCAGAATCAGTGTATCCTGCTCAATTTCCAGATTAACGGTAACATCAGGATGAGTCAGTTTTACTTTCGCAGATTCAATGTGCTGGTTTAAACCACCACCGACATAGCGTTCTACTTCATTAGAAGTAAACGCATGTTTACCACGACGTTTAACCCGTACACAAAATGTTTTGTTATGGAGCGATTCACCATAAGCCTCATAAGCTTGTTCAAAGATATGATGCATATCACGAAATTCACGCTCTTCTACTTGCAGAATATGGTGAATACCGGGAATACGTGTCAACGAATCACAAATTTGAGCGCCAAGGTTTTCATCTTTCGTACGAACTTCGATATTATCCCAATGGCGAACTACCGCAATATTATCGCCCAATGCTTTGAGCACATTGCGAATATTACTGGCGAGAATTTTAATAAAGCGCAAACGGACAGTTTGGCTCTTAATCGTGATTTCCGGGAATAATTTAATAATAAACTTCATAGTGAGTTATAGTAGTCGTTAGGAGTTTTGATAAATGAAACTGACATCATGTTCTGGTAGTCAAATCAGGCTGCGGAGTATAGCACTATCTCACGACATAGCGCGCAAAAAATACAAAACCAGTTAAGGATTTGTTTGCACCAGCATAATAGGATAGTCTGCAACCCTCAGGCGAACTCTAAATAGTAAAAAAGATTATGCCAAAGAAAAACGCAATATCAGAAAACCCGGATAGTACACCAGAAACCACACCAACAATGACATTTGAAAGCTCATTAAAAGAGTTGGAGCGCATTGTCGTCCGTCTTGAATCGGGTGAACTGGCACTGGAAGAAGCCTTGAATGAGTTTGAGCGTGGTATTCAGTTAGCCCGTCAAGGGCAACAGACTCTGCAACAAGCAGAACAGCGGGTGCAAATTCTTCTTAACGATGACGCCCAATCTCCGCTGAATAACTTCTCCCCGGATACTGAGTAAATCTATGACTGAACAAAACCCAATTCAATTCAAAGAACAACTTAAGACCTGTCAACAACGCGTCAATAACGTCCTGACAACCACATTATCTTCATTGGCATTTGCCAATCCACTGGTTCCGGCAATGCAATATGGCGCTTTACTTGGTGGCAAACGTCTGCGTCCATTTTTAGTTTATGCCACAGGTAACATGTTTGGATTATCTGCCAATAATCTGGATGCGCCAGCCGCAGCAGTCGAATGCATTCATGCTTTTTCATTAATTCATGACGACTTACCCGCAATGGATAACGATGATTTACGCCGTGGGCAACCCACTTGCCATATCAAATTTGGTGAAGCTCACGCTATTTTAGCGGGAGATGCATTACAATCTCTGGCATTTGAAATCTTATCTAAAAGAGAAATGCCAGATGTGACAACAGCTGATCGCCTTGAAATGATTTCTGAGCTGGCAACAGCCAGTGGTATCGCCGGTATGTGTGGCGGTCAGGCTCTGGACTTAGAAGCTGAAGGCAAACAGATTGATCTTCATGCGCTGGAAAAAATTCATCGCCACAAAACGGGTACTCTAATCCGTTGCGCTGTCAGAATGGGAGCCTACGGCGTGGGCAAGAATGGACATGATGCCTTACCTGAATTGGATCAATATGCCCAAGCTATTGGCCTCGCTTTCCAGGTTCATGACGATATTCTTGATGTCATTGGCGATACCGAAATGATTGGGAAGCGTCAGGGCAGTGACCAACAATTAAGAAAAAGTACCTACCCGGCATTGCTGGGGTTAGAACAAGCACAGAAAAAAGCGCACGAGCTGTATCAAGAAGCGCTAGAATCATTGAATAAACTGGAAGAAAAATCCTATAACACAACAATGCTACGTGCACTTGCCAGCTTTATCATTGAGCGTAACAACTAATTGCCTATCCTAATAGGCGTTATTGTTACATAAAATAGCCTAATGGGATGGGCTCTAAGGTCTGTTGGTAAATTTTACCTCCAACAGCTCTATTAATAAACACTTCTTAACGAGCATCAAATGAGCATTGATATAGCCAAATACCCAACATTGGCATTAGCGGAAAATCCTGAAGAACTTCGTATGTTGCCAAAAGAGAGCCTGCCGAAGTTATGTGATGAACTTCGGCAATTCTTGCTAAACAGTGTCAGTCGCTCCAGTGGTCATTTTGCGTCCGGTCTTGGTACCGTTGAGCTGACTGTAGCATTGCATTATGTCTATAAAACGCCTTTCGATAAACTAGTATGGGATGTTGGTCATCAGGCTTATCCGCACAAGATCCTGACAGGACGCCGGGATCGTATTGATACTATTCGTCAGAAAAATGGACTTCATGCCTTCCCTTGGCGAGATGAAAGTGAATACGACACCTTGTGTGTCGGGCACTCATCTACCTCTATAAGCGCAGGATTAGGTATGGCAATTGCCGCTCAACGCGAAGGCAAAGGCCGCCGTACAGTCTGTGTTATTGGTGACGGTGCGATAACGGCGGGTATGGCCTTTGAAGCGATGAACCACGCGGGGGATATCGACCCGGATATGCTGGTCATTCTTAATGATAACGAAATGTCTATCTCAGAGAACGTCGGAGCGTTAAATAACCATCTGGCTCAACTTCTTTCCGGTAAGCTTTATACTACACTGCGAGAAGGTGGAAAAAAGGTCTTTTCTAACCTACCACCCATTAAAGAATTACTGAAAAAAACCGAAGAACACATCAAAGGGATGGTCATTCCCGGTACAATGTTTGAAGAATTGGGCTTTAACTACATAGGACCGATTGACGGACATGATGTGCTGACGTTAACTCAGACGCTGAAAAACATGCGCGAGCTGAAAGGGCCGCAACTCCTGCATATCATGACCAAAAAAGGCCGTGGCTATGCGCCAGCCGAAAAAGATCCCATCAGTTGGCATGCGGTGCCTAAATTTGATCCGGCTAGCGGTACATTACCCAAGAGTTCAGACAACCGCCCGACATTCTCCAAAATATTTGGAGACTGGCTATGTGAAGAAGCCGCTAACGATAAGAAACTGATGGCGATCACTCCGGCTATGCGTGAAGGCTCCGGTATGGTGCGATTCTCCCGCGAATATCCAGATCAATACTTTGATGTCGCTATTGCAGAACAACATGCCGTGACTTTTGCGGCGGGTTTAGCAATTGGTGATTACAAGCCGATTGTCGCTATCTACTCAACATTCCTGCAACGTGCTTATGACCAGCTTATTCATGATGTCGCAATCCAGAATCTGCCCGTACTGTTTGCAATAGATCGCGGTGGCATCGTTGGCGCAGATGGTCAGACACATCAAGGAGCCTTTGATCTCTCATTCCTTCGTTGCATTCCCAACATGGTGATTATGGCGCCGAGTGATGAGAACGAATGCCGCCAAATGCTGCATACCGGTTATCATTACCAGCAAGGTCCGGTAGCTGTACGCTATCCGCGAGGAGCAGGAACTGGCGCAGAATGTCAACCATTTGAACAGTTGCCCATTGGTAAGGGTGTTATTCGCCGTCAGGGTAAGAAAGTAGCAATTCTGAACTTTGGCACTCTGTTACCCGATGCAATAACAGCAGCAGAATCACTGGACGCGACTGTCGTTGATATGCGTTTTGTTAAGCCACTGGATAAAGAGCTGGTTCTGAAAATGGCCGGCAGCCATGATTTACTGGTCACTTTGGAAGAAAACGCGGTGATGGGCGGTGCCGGCAGTGGTGTCAATGAACTGCTGATGCAGGAAGGTCAGCTTGTGCAAATTCTAAATATCGGCCTACCTGACCAATTTGCGCCACAAGGCAGCCAGGAAGAAATCAGAGCTGATTTAGGGCTTGATGCCGCAGGTATTCAAAATAGTATCAATAAAAGGTTATTTTCCTGAGTGTATAGGGATAATAGGATAAATATCCTATTATCCCCAGATTACTGACTTTTAGCGTTTCGATTATCACTGTTGAGTTTTCCTTGAAAGAGAAAACATCAGGAAAAAAATCATCCGAAAAAAACTGATATTTATTGTATTTTCTCAATATTATTTTACGAAGAAACCATAAAAAACAATGCAATGGAAAAGGGATAAAACGGTTAATTTGGCAGTATTTAAGCTTTGAAAAAAGAGAGGATTATCCGAAAAAGCATAGAAGGATATTTTTATATCATCAAAGATAAAATCGGATATGATTAACATTAGTTAAACGTAGAATACGGCATCCCATGATGATTAAATTTAATAAAAATCAGACATTAAAAGTAGTGAAAACAACGATTAAAACTTTATACCGATTAAACCCTAGAGCTAAAATAGTGACTTTTAATAAAAATTTAAAGCCTGCCCATAACAAAACTATCAGTGGAAAATGAGAAAAAGAATTGGCTTTATTAATGCTTATATACCCCGTAAAAGAGGCAAATAAGAATATAAAATAGGTTAGCAAGATAATATATTTAAAAAATCAACCGATTTTAACAACTTTTTCAACTGTAGATTAAATTTTTTATCAACCAGTTAAATGATAATTTATAAAAAATCCACAAATAAATGATTTAATCAAATACGAGCTGGATTATTTTTATCGTTATTATGTTGCATTTATTATGCAACACCGCGATATTTATCTAAAAATATTCTCTACTATCTTTTTAAAAACACTAACTGTTTTTATCCAATGACAATAAAGATATAAAAATAAAAATGACACTAAACCCAAAATACTTGATATAAAGAATAGTGTCTTAGCACCTGCAATACTGAGTATATATGCACCAGCTAAAGGAGCAATAAGTATACTTATATTTTGTATCGATTGTAATCGCACAGAAGCGATACCCGAAAATTGGGAGTAATTTAAGCTAACAAAAACATTACTAGCTATGGCAAAGCGAGCACTAAAAATTCCAACACTAAAGAAAACTAATAGTAATATGTAAAGTGAGAAACTTTGTGGCAGATTTAAAGTAATACCGATTAATCCAAAACCTACGGCAGTACTTGCACCAGGTATCATTAACTCAGATAGCTTTCCTGTAATTGGGTACTTTATACTAAACTTGGCAGTCATTATTCCCGATAAGATATTTCCAGCAGCAGAACAAGACATCAACATCCCTAATGCTGCTTTATCAAATTGCAGATACATAAGTATAATAGCCATTTGATTATTCAACATAAAAACAAAGAAAAAATAAGTTGCAACGCACCAGAGTAAAGGCAGCATGGTGTTAGGCTTATTTTTTAAAAAATTTCCTTCTGGAAGAATTTTTTCTGCATTTTTTTTGTCAATACTTATTTCACTGTTTTTATGATGTAATAAGAAAGATAATAGTGATATAGAAGTAAAACCAATCGAAACTAATAAAATAGCTCTTTCGCCTATAACTGAGCTTGATACAGCCCCTAATATAGGAACTATCAATTTCGAAATATTATTGATCATATTCATGAGTGAATAAAATTTTGTTGAGTTTTCTCCTTTTAACATTTGGATACTCAGTACATTGATAGCTGGTTGCATAACACTGTTAAATACTGAACGCAAAGCTACGAATATAATAAAAATCTCTATTGATTGGGATAAAATTATCCCAACCGTTGCTCCTATTCTTAAGAGTAAAGATAGTATCAAAATCAATATAACTGATCCTGACTCCAACAACTGTCCAAGATTTTTTGTAAGAATGATCCCCGGAAGTAAACTTAAGGCACTGATTACCGCCATTTCATATGGAGATGCATTGAATTGGTAAGCAGATAAAGTTAGAATTGTAATAAAATCAATCCATGAACCTAATGAAGATGTGCAATACCCGAAAAGAATATTTTTAAGCTTTATATTCATAAAGAACACTTGTGTAATTATTTAGTTAATCTCTTGAAGTGGAATTTGATGCGAGACCTGTTTTATATAGAATATTCATAATTTCTGATGCAGATTCATCATCAAATTCTTTAAGAATACTGTCCCTATTTATTTCTCCGTATTCAAAAATACCCTTTATTATATTTTCAAGCTCAATGGGCATGCTTAATAAGCCAGCGTTAAAAGTATTTTCTTCTATCGTCACTGTCCGATTCAAAATAAGTGGTAGCTTAATATTAAGGCAATCTCCTTTTTTCTGTAAACAGAATACACCTCGATCAAATATTAGTCTATTTATTTTTTCTGACTCTTTGATAGAAGATAATGGTAGTAATCTTTGTAGTGATAATATCTGGCGGATTCGACTAATAAGTGCAATTTTTCAGAAAGGCGGTCAGTTGCTATAGTAGGCATCTTTCCCACTACAGGAGAAATGTAATGAACGCATCCCAACTTTTAACAATGGCGAAGATTTAGGCGGGTGAGTGTGGTTCCTCGTAGATTTCCGGCATCACTGTGCCTAATACGGGATGCATAAAGCTCCCTGCTAACTCAGGGCCGGATCTCACATTTTTAATATGGTTATTATAGGTAAAACCAGAGCGGGAACTGACTTTTTTTGGAATTTTTCATCATTAAAACGATCTGAGCATCATCTTTCATAAAAAAGTAATTTTGACGATGACTATTTTTAACTATATCAATGAGATACTTGATCACCATGCTGACATCAACAAAAAATATGAACCGATGGATGTCATTTTTTTGGTCTTTGCCGCTGTTCTCAGTGGCGCTTCTGGCTGGAAATCCATTCAGGGGTTTGAGGAGTTGCAATTTAAATGGCTTCAACAGCGCGGGAAGCTAGCTCGTTGACTTGCTGAGGTCTTTTTCAATGTCATAAATTAAATCATCAGCATTGTTAAAACGCGCATTCATTGCGCTTTTCGCCTCATTCATAGCCTCAACAGTAACTCTGCTAGGGGTTTTTTAATCTCAGGCGGGCAACGTTCCTATTGCTGGCGCCTATCCAATGAGCGTCTGCCGAATGCATTATCAAGATGCCTACCGACCGTTAACATGCTTTATTTGGTGCCGTCAGCCTGTCCTTAATACGACAAAACCAGCGCCCTCCCAATAACGCCATGACAAGTTCAAGAGAAGCTATTACGGCCAAAACGAAAATAAACAAGGCCTTGCCTGCGCCAACTAATATCCATCCACCTATCGCCGGAAATCCAAATATACCTACAAAATAGGCGACAACGAACCAGGTGAGGGCCGCATGACGATTCTCAAGAGCAGAATCGTTTATTGCCCATGTTTGAATGACGGGATACACCAATCCATACCCTATCCCCGTTAACATGGCCGCCGTAATCTGGAACACGGGATGAACCGGTATGCCTAGCAGAGCCAAAATACCCACGATTAAGAATAACATCAGCACAGTGACTAACGGGATACGGGGCATCGTCGATAAACGTCGGGCCAACAAAAGCCGCGACACAACCACGGTCGCTGCATGTACAGCGAAGAATGTACTTGCACTTGCCCGAGTCCCTTCGACGAGTGAGCTCTGGAACGACATCATTCCGGAGAATACACAGCCTCCCAGCCCCACCATCACAATGGGACGGATCGCGCTACTTGTGGCGATCTTCGTTATTTTTTTCACCCAGGGTCTCAGTGATAATTCCCGTTGACCATGCGGCTCCTTGATACCAAAGGTCGCCAGAAGCAGTGAGGCGAGGGTGCCCGCGACGCCAACAAAGAGAAACGTTGTTTGGATAGACACTCCCGCCTGTTCAACCGCTACGGTAAGGAGGATAGGACTGCCGCAAATCCCAGCCATTTGAAACGCACTGAAGCGGGTAAACCAGTGGCCCCTGTCAGCGTCGGTGACACGCTCCGACAACGCCATGGGCCCACTGATATAGAACATCCCCCAACCGAGTCCAATCAAGAACGCCGCGATACGCGGAATATAGCCCAGTTCACCGCTGAAGCCGCCTAAAAGAAGATAACCACAAGACATCGCCAACGCCGCAAGGGCTGCAAGGCGGGATGCTTCCAGCTGCCCGGCAAACCATCCGACCAAAGGAACACCAATCAAGGTACCGACCAAGGCCACGCTGAGGGTCGTCCCAGTGTCAATATCACTCCCTCCTTGTGACCGAAAATACGCGGAAATAAGGAAGGTGGCGCCATATCCTCCCGCAGTGAACAGGGTTCCGAACAGGAGAAAAAGTGCCGACATTGTTCGCATGAATCAAACTCCATCTTAAATTATTCTTCATTAGTATTGGGTACAGAATGACTTTGACGCCATCGACCTCAGTTTATTCACCGCTTTTTCCAGACGGAGACAAACATACCGTATCTCGTCTTCAGTGTTAAATCTGCCCAATCCGAAGCGCACCCTGGCTTGAGCTTGTTCATCGCTGACCCCTATCGCCTTCAGTACATGTGAAGGCACTCTGTTAATGGATGTACATGCAGGCCCAGAGGACAATGAGTATGCCTGATTATCAGGCAAGGGTATAATTAGCAGCTTAAAGATTAACTTGTCTTCTATATCAAAAAATAGATCTTCATCTTAATTTAAACTGATTGACGACGTTTTTTCTTTTTAGCCTTGCAGCCAGGTGGTTGAGCCCCAGCCAGATGAGATAACCTTTCTGATTCGTCATGCATGTTGTACTTAGTTCACAACGTAACCGCCCGTACAGAAGCGATATAGCCCCCGACAGAGGCAGATCTGACCAACAGGTAATCAAAATGAGGTGATTGACTACTAGTCAACCAATGGTGGGTTAGAATCCCTATTTAACCTCAGCTTCGTTTAAAAATAGCTATATCACAATCCCGTAAATTCAAGCTCGGTTTTTTAGGTTGGAATGTATAAGCAATTAGGCCAGCGACGATTTCCAATAAAAA